>NZ_JAKRNA010000032.1:0-22132 GCF_022347435.1 Corynebacterium sp. ACRPE
CATGCAACTCAACCGCCGCCCCCGCAAAACCCTGGGCTTTCAAACACCAGCCGAGAAAATGGCAGCACTGATAAACTCAACCGAAACATAGGAAGTGTTTCCACGACCACTAGAATCCGCCTCTTCGTGACGCTTAGCCCGCCCACATGTTGTCAAGGCCACGTCCGGTAAATGCCGTGGTCAGCTTTTCATGCTGTGCAAGCTTTGCTAGGGTTGACAAAGTTATGGAGGTGCGCGTTAAGCGCCCTATTAGATTTAGTTCCCAAGGAGGGTTAGCTGTGAGCGATGAGCAGCAGCCGAAGAATTCGGGTGCATCGCGCCCGACCGGTAAGCGTCAGCTCTCTGGTGCGGCTACCACGTCCTCCGCGGACTACGCCGATAAGCACGTCGTCCGCGTCGAGGATAAGAACCACGATGACACCCCAGGTGGCGGCGTAGCCGCCTTCCCGGGCGAGGTCGCATCCGAGATGAAGAAGGTGGTGTGGCCTACCGCTAAGGAGATGCTGCAGTACACCCTCATTACCTTTGCGTTCCTTATCGTGCTGACCGTTTTGGTCTGGGGCGTTGACACCCTGGCAGGTCTCGGAGTTGAGCAGGTTCTCTCGGATTAGTAAGATAAGCGCATAATCTTTTATCCCGCTGTTTCCGCTTAAAGGAACGGCGGGATACTTTTTGCCCATACGCGGGCGGGTAGGCTGGTCCTACGCAACGCGCCGAGGAATTTTTTGGAGTAAGAATTATGAGCGACGAGAACAACGTCGAAACCGTAGGCACCTCCCTGGAAGAGGCAATGCAGTCCAACGTGCAGGAGCAGGCGGCAGAGCACGCTAGCTCCGTAGAAGAAGCACAGCAGGAGGACGCTACCCCAGCCGCTCCGGCAGCGGAAGAAGCTGAAGGAACGGCTGAGTCCACCGAGGCTGCAGGCGAGTCCGCCGAGTCCACCGACGCGGCGGAACCGGCAGCGACCGAAGCAGAGGCCGAGGACGCAGCCCCTGAGGCAGGCGAAGACGAGTCCGAGGATGCCGCCTACCGCAAGCGCCTGCGCGCCTTTACCCGCGAATTGAAGAAGCAGCCGGGCCAGTGGTACATCATCCAGTGCTACTCCGGCTACGAAAACAAGGTAAAGACCAACCTGGACATGCGCGCCCAGACCCTCGAGGTAGAAGATTCCATCTTCGAGGTCGTTGTTCCTATTGAGCAGGTCCTAGAGACCAAGGACGGCAAGAAGAAGATTGTGAAGCGCAAGCTGCTGCCGGGCTACGTCCTGGTTCGCGCTGAGCTTAACGACGCCGCATGGTCCGTCATCCGCGAAACCCCAGGCGTGACCTCCTTCGTGGGCAACGAAGGCAATGCCACCCCGGTCAAGACCCGCGACGTGGCAAAGTTCCTCATGCCCAACGAGGCTCCGTCCACCAAGGGCGATGCTGCCCCGAACGAGGCAGAGGGCGAGCAGGTTGTGGCTATGCCGGAGAAGGAAGTGGCCAAGAAGTACGCGCACGATTTCGAGGTGGGCGAGGCAGTGACCATCCTGTCCGGCCCGCTGGCCGCCGTATCTGCGACCATTTCCGAGATCGACCCGGAGACCGGCAAGATGCAGGGCTTGGTATCCATCTTTGGCCGCGAGACCCCGGTGGAGCTGTCGCCGACCGAGATCGAGCGCATCTCCTAAAAAGTGATTTTGTGCAGGGCGCACGGTGTTCTAAACTGGAACGTCGTGCGCCTTTGGCGTGCGTATAAGAAAACGTTTCATCCTCCGGTGGCCCACTGAAGGTGAGCATCCGGACGGGATCCCGTTATTCATCGTGGCGGACATCCCGGTAACACAGGAAAGAGGTAATTCGATGGCTCCTAAGAAGAAGGTATCCGGCTTCATCAAGCTGCAGATCGAGGCAGGCGCCGCTAACCCGGCACCGCCAGTTGGCCCGGCACTGGGTGCCCACGGCGTCAACATCATGGAGTTCTGCAAGGCTTATAACGCCGCTACCGAGAACCAGCGTGGCAACGTGGTTCCGGTTGAGATCACCGTCTACGAGGACCGTTCCTTCGACTTCAAGCTGAAGACCCCGCCGGCAGCTAAGCTGCTGCTGAAGGCCGCTGGCATCAAGAAGGGCTCCGGCGTCCCACACACCGACAAGGTCGGCTCTGTGTCTTGGGATCAGTGCAAGGAAATCGCAGAGACCAAGTTTGCGGACCTGAACGCACGTGACATCGAGAACGGCGCTCGCATCATCGCCGGTACCGCCCGCTCCATGGGCATCACCGTTGATGGCGCACCGGAGAAGTAAAAACTTTATGTGGTAGGGCCAGCTACGGCCCGCCGAACACCACACCAATCCAGAAAAGGAATTGTTAAATGAGCACCAAGTCTAAGGCTTATAAGGCCGCTGCGGAACTGGTAGATAAGTCCCGCCTGTACCGTCCGATCGAGGCCACCAAGCTGGCCAAGGAGACCTCCTCCAAGAACTTCGACGCCACCGTTGACGTAGTCTTCCGCCTGGGCGTTGACCCGCGCAAGGCTGATCAGCTGGTTCGCGGCACCGTTTCCCTGCCTAACGGCACCGGTAAGGACGTTCGCGTTGCTGTCTTCGCTGAGGGCGAGAAGGCTACCGCCGCTCAGGAAGCTGGCGCTGACATCGTTGGCACCGCTGAACTGATCGAGCAGATCAACGAGGGCAACATCGATTTCGACGTTGCTATCGCTACCCCGGATCAGATGGCCAAGGTTGGCCGCGTTGCTCGCGTCCTGGGCCCGCGTGGTCTGATGCCGAACCCGAAGACCGGCACCGTTACCGCAGATGTTGCTAAGGCAATCTCTGAGGTTAAGGGCGGTAAGATCTCCTTCCGCGTTGATAAGGCTGCTAACCTGCACGCCATCATCGGCAAGGCATCCTTCGATGCTGAGAAGCTGGCTGAGAACTACGGCGCCCTCATGGACGAGATCCAGCGCCTGAAGCCTTCTTCCGCTAAGGGCATCTACATCAAGCGCGCTACCATCTCCACCACCTCCGGCCCGGGCATCCCGGTTGACGGTTCCGTGGTTAAGGGCTACACCGAGTAAATCGGTTTAGCGCACTGCGCTTAAAGCTAAAGGGCTTCGAGGAAATCCTCGAAGCCCTTTTCCTATGCTGTGAACCGTCGATAGTTATCTGGCGTCAATATCGTCTGGCGCCCAGTCGCCGCCGTCGGAGTAGACGTTGCGCGCCAAAGGAATTTGGTGCGAAGCAGACTCCAGGATGTGCATAAAATACCCGGCTGTATTCGGAATGGCGAGGGTATCTCCTACAGCAATGCCATCCGGGAAGTCCAGTTCGCGGCGCAGGATAACCTCGTCTTCAATGCAGTAGGCACCCACCACAAACCCGGTGCGTGGCTCGCGGGAGATTTCCTTTGCCGGGCCGGCCGTGGGTACCAGGAGGGGGTCGAGCAGGATGTCATCTGCGGCGGTCCGGCATTGGGTGCGATTCATCGCCACGCCGATAAGGGGCAGGCCATCAGAGCGTTCTTTGAGGAAGCTCACCTCGGCGAGGATGACTCCGCAGCCGTCGAGGAGGCTGCGGCCTGGCTCCAGGTGAAGTGCGATGTCCCGCTCGCGCAGCGCTGTGCCAGCGGTGCCGTAGCCGGGGACCTCACCGTAGAGGAGCTGGTCCAACCACTGACCGCGCGTCGGTTCCTGCCAGAAAGGGTAAGTATTGGGTAGCGGATCCGCCTTCCACGTGAATGGTTCACCGGTACCAGCACGTTGGGAAGCGATGCGCTCGAGGTAATTCTCCCACTGCTCGCGGGATTCCAGGTAGCTCATGGGCACGCCGCCGCCGATATCGATGAAACCTGCGGGCTGGCCCAATGCGCGTACGTGCTCGATCAAGGCAATTGCCTCTGCAAGGGCGGTTCGGCGGTCGGCCTCGCTATAGCCATGCAGGTGCACGTGGACGCCCACAACACGAAGTTCCTGTGGCCACTCGGCTTGCCGCCATGCCGGCAGCCTCTCGCCAAAGCGGGTGGGAGGTAGGCAGTTCGGATCTGGAGCGAGGCGTGGTGCCACGCGAGCGGTAGTCTCTAAAGCCCGCGCGATGTCGGCGATGCGGCGGGATTCGGCGCGAGAATCACAAGAGATAGTAACTCCCCGCGAAACCGCCAGGCGGAGCAAGCCATCTGTTTTGATAGCGGCGCTAAGGATGATGCGCTCTGGGGCGACACCGCGGTCGAGCACTTGGCGGAGCTCGTTCTCGCTAGCTACATCAACCCCGAGCCCGGCATCGCGTGCAGCATCGACAAAACACAGCGCCTTATTGGCTTTGCGTGCGAAAAACACCTGAGTGTCCACGCCGTGGGAAGCGCCCGCATCGAGCAACTCCTGGGCATTGTGGCGCAGCGGAGCGGGATTCAACACGTTCACCGGAGAACCGTAGCGCGAGGTCAATGCGCTGACGTGCTGCGGGTTTCCGACGAGCTCGCGCATCCACCGTTCCCACCGGGCGCGCAAGGGGACGGTGCCGTTTACGGGTAGTGGTTCTACAGGGGTGGTGGTCATGGGTTTCCTACTTTCTCCGCCCAGCGGGGGATGTCATCGTGCACGGAACGGTTAAGGGAGTCATGGCCGGGCAGGGAGAGCTCATTCATCCGGCCAATTTCCACCACGCCAGGAACGTCGTGGAAGGGGGAGGGGGTGGCTTGGGGAGCAACGGTGGCGTCAATAAGCAGGTCCACGCCGCCCTTTTCCTGCCAGGAATCTATCTGCCCCGGCGTGCCTAGGTAGTCGGTATTCACCACACCGGAGTGGATCAGCTCGAGCAGACGCCTAGCTGTGACCGGTGGCGGACCAAAAGCCACGCGCTCAAGGGTGCGTGAAAGCTCACGGAAGCCGGGCATAGGGCCATGCGCCTTGTGCCAATCGAGGCAGTCTTGGAATACCCCACGAAACGCCGTGCCCACGGCCGCAGCCGGGGTGAGTGAGCCGCTACCTTCGGCCGCACGTAGGGAAGCCTCGAGCTCAGCGACGGCATCGCCTGTGAAATCCTGGCCGTCGATAACGGCGGCGAGGCCCGCTGTTGAGAAGTCACCGAATTCGCCTGCAGCCCCAATGAGGATTTCACGCAGCTCCGCGGCGTTGTCGATATGCGCGCAGGCCTGGCGCCACCGCGGTGACACCTCCGGCAGTGGTGTCTCAGGGGAGGGCTTTACCTCCATGAAGCGCCCGCTGCGGCTAACCGGGTAAATGGTTTCGGCGGTATCGCCATATAGCAGGCACACATCGATGAAGCTTAGGGCGGCACCGCGAACGCCGATTCGCCGTGCGGAGCTGGGGAGATCGGCACCGAAGTAGAGACCGGTGACCGGTACGCACGAGGCCTCATAGGCCAAGGAACCGGCGTGGAGATGGTCGTGGCCGGTGCAGACCAGGACCTCGTCGAAGGGGGCGCCATCGACCATGAAACCTTCTCCTTCGGCGCTTACCGCGGTCACGCGGTGCGGCAGGTGCCGGATGCGAACGTGGGCCGGCGCGCGGCGCACTGCGGCGGACCAGGTATCGGCGAGAAACTGGCCCACCTGAGCCCGCGGTGGGAAGGCATCGGTGGTGTCTGCACCGCGGCGGGTGCGCCAAGCGTTGAAATTATCGTGGGCCGTGGTGACGATGGCGCAGTTGACGTTGAGGCGCCACTGCAGCGGCTGCTGCGGGCGGTAGACGGCGCCCGCACCGGCGGGGTAGGGGTCAAAGACGGTGACATCGAGTGGAACGTGGGCGCGCTCGAGGAGTTCCTCGACGGCCCAAAGGCCACGCGGGCCAGCTCCAATGATGGCAATGCGGCGGGCAGAACGAGAAGAAGTCACTGCGCTGACCCTTCGATGCGCGCGGCAAGTTCAGCGGGCGAAATGTCAAAGTTTTCGCACACCCAGGAGTCGTTATAAATGGTGTCCAGGTAAGGCTGGCCGGCGTCGTGCAGCACGGCAACCACTTCGGCCCCTGCCGGTAGGGAGGGTGCGAGGCTCTGGAAGGCGGCGATGACGGCACCGCCGGAAGCGCCAGGCAGCAGGCCCTCTGCTTGGGCGAGTTGTCGGGCGGCAACGATGGCATCGAGATCTGGAACCCTCTCCACGGAAGAAGGCGAAAACTTGGTGGATAGCTCGGTCACGATACCTGCGCCGTAGCCGGGCAGCATGCGGGTACCGCGCTCACCACCAAAAAGCACGGAGCCTTCCGCATCAACGCCGATTGTGTGGGTATCGGCGCCCAGCTCGGAGAGCTTGCGTACGCAGCCGCCAAGGGTTCCGGTGGTGCTCATAGCCACGAGTAGATGGCTAGGGGCCTGGCCGAGCTGGTCCACAATCTCCGTCATGGTGCCTTCCGCGTGGGCGTGGAAGGCGGCTTCATTGGAATACTGGTTGAGGTTGAAAGAATCGGGGATCTCTTCCAAAAGCTCGGCCACGCGGGTGCGGCGGGCGGTGAGCCAATCGCCGGTTTCTGGATCGGGGTGGTCGAGCAATTCCACGTGTGCGCCGTAGGCCCGCATGGTAGCCACCGTGGAGGCGTTGACCCGCGGATCCACCACGCAATGGAACTTCATGCCTTGTAGCGGGGCTTGGCGAGCTAGAGCCATGCCCAGGTTGCCGGAGGAAGATTCCACCAGCGTCGAACCAGGACGGATATCGCCGGCTGCAAGCGCCGCCTGGATCAGTGCTCGTGCCGTCCGGTCTTTTGCAGAACCGCCGAGGTTGAATTGTTCGAGTTTGAGATAGAGGTGGACATCCGGCCGGGGACTAATCGCCTCCACTCGCATGAGTGGGGTATTGCCAATGGGCGGGTGCGCTTGAGAATGAATCCTGGGGCTCATCATTGGCCCCATGGTAGACCTTTGCGTCCACCTTTTCCGCCGGCTTAATCCTTGATCTCCGCATAGGCATCGAGCGCGGCTTGGCGCGATTCCTTCAGGTCGACGATGGGTGGGGCAGACAGCGCGGGTGCCCAGCGGCGCACGTACTCGCCGTCGGGGTCGAAGCGTTTGGCCTGCGTTTCGGGGTTGAAGATGCGGAAGAAGGGCGCGGCGTCATCGCCGCAGCCGGCCACCCACTGCCAATTAAACGGGTTGGAGGCGGCATCGGCGTCCACCAAGGTGTCCCAGAACCATTCCTCGCCCAGGCGCCAGTGGATGCCCAGGTTCTTGGTGAGGAAGGAGCCCACCACCATGCGCACGCGGTTGTGCATGTACCCGGTGGCCCATAGCTCGCGCATTCCGGCGTCGACAAGCGGAATTCCGGTAGTGCCGGCCTGCCAGTCCTTGAGCCGCGGGTCATCCCAGGACCAGTCGAAGCGGTCGAATTTCTCCCGCACGTTCTCGGTGGCGAGATTGGGCAGGTGGTAGAGGCGGTGCCAGGCAAAGTCGCGCCACAGCAGCTCGGAGTGGAACTTGGCGGCTTCGGGCTCCTCGGCCGCCGCGAACCACACCTCGCGCGGGGAGACCTCGCCAAAGCGCAGGTGGGGCGAGAGTAGGGAGGTGGCATTGAGCGCGGGGATATCGCGCTCCTCGGCGTAGTTGGCCAGGTCCAGCTGGGCTAGTCGCTCGCGCGCGCCGGCCTCGCCGGGCGTCCAGTGCTCGGCCAGGGATGCGGCCCATGCCGGTTCGGTGGGTTTGGGCCAGGCAGATGCACTGCTTGCCGACGCCCCCATCTCCGGCACCCCCTCCGGTTCATCTCCCGCCACCTGGGAGGCGGCGGCCTTGGAGAAGGGAGTAAAGACCTTATAGGGCTGGCCCTGGCCATTGGTGACCTCCCAGGGTTCGACAAGGGTGAAGCCGGGCGAGGAGGTGGCGGTAATGCCCTGGGAGGTTAGGGTTTCCTTGACGCTCGCATCGACCTCGCGCAAGGGGCCGTGGTAGCGGCGGGTCCACGTGACGGTGGTGGCGCCCAGTTCTGCGGCCAGGCGGGGGATTTCCGTGCGGGCATCGCCGGCGGCGCGAATGAGTTCTACACCGTGGTCGGCAAGGTCGCGGGCGAGGGCATAGAGGGAACGTTCGCGCCACCACGTGGTCGCGCCGCCCAGCGGGCGGGTGCCGGGATAGGCAGGCTCGTCGAGGACGACGGCGACCAAGGGGACGTCGCCAAGCGAGGCGGCCTCGGCCGCGCGGGAAAGGGCCTGGTTATCGTGCAGGCGCAGGTCATCGCGGAACCACATCAGGCTGGTCATGGCGGCCATCCTACGCGGCGGAAACGGCGATTTGGAGAAACCGCGGGTGGGGAGGTAGTGTTTTCCACGAAGTTTGAACGGCCACTTCACGGCCGAGTCAAAGTTCACCGAAGACCGTTGGTCATCCATTTGGATCGAAGGTTCTCCATCCTAGGAGGCGGCCCACGCAGGAGACACTTTGCGATTATTCGCGGCATTCTCTTATGTCGCGCGCCCTGTGCTCTTGCACGGGGCTTTTGTTGTTTCGGGCAACCGAAGCGAGGAAGGCCCCGGCGGAATAATAAAAGAGATGTTTTGGAAGGAGGCGAGAGACAATGGCAAACCCAAAGAACACTGCAGACCTGGCAGAGCTGAAGGAGAAGCTGGCTGGCGCTAACTCTGTCGTATTGACCGAGTACCGCGGCCTGACCGTATCCCAGCTGCAGGAGCTGCGTAACGATCTGGGCTTTGACGTTGAATACTCCGTCGCCAAGAACACCCTTTTCAAGATCGCTGCCAAGGAAGCTGGCATCGAAGGTCTTGATGATTTGCTGACTGGCCCGACCGCAATTGCGTTCATCAAGGGCGAGGCAGTGGATGCTGCGAAGGTCATCACCAAGTTCGCTGATGACAACAAGGCACTCATCATCAAGGGTGGCTACATGGACGGCAACGCACTGTCTGCCGACCAGGTTGAGGCCATCGCCAAGCTGGATAACCGCGAGACCACCCTCGCAAAGCTGGCTGGCGCTATGAAGGGTTCTATGGCGAAGGCAGCCGCTCTCTTCAACGCTCCTGCAACCAAGGCTGTACGCACCGTCGCAGCTCTGCAGGACAAGAAGGAAGCAGAAGCTTAAGTCGTCACAAAAGACGCACAATTACAACACCGTGTGCGCGGCATAAATCACGCGCAGCGCACACACAACACAGAAAGGACTTGCCATCATGGCTAAGCTCACCAAGGACGAGCTCATTGAAGCTTTCAAGGAAATGACCCTCATCGAACTGTCCGAGTTCGTTAAGGAATTTGAAGAGGTATTCGACGTTGAGGCTGCTGCTCCGGTTGCTGCTGTTGCAGCTGGCGCTCCGGCTGAGGGCGGCGCTGGTGCCGCTGAGGAGAAGACCGAGTTCGACGTCGTTCTGACCGACGCTGGCGCTAAGAAGATTGGCGTTATTAAGGCTGTCCGCGAGATCGTCTCCGGCCTGGGCCTGAAGGAAGCTAAGGAAATGGTCGAGGGTGCTCCTAAGGCTATCCTCGAGGGCGCTTCCAAGGACGACGCTGAGGCTGCTAAGGCTAAGCTGGAAGAGGCTGGCGCTTCCGTCGAGCTCAAGTAATTTCACTGAGCTTTACGCTTTCAAACCCCCACTCTTACCGCCGCGCGCGGTGGGAGCTGGGGGTTTCCTCGTTTTATGCTCGCGGGCGCAATGCGGGTAGTACAGCAATGGCCAATAGTGTCAAAGTGTGACACTATGGCATTGTGGAGTTCAGGAGGGGTAGCTTAGAGCGCTTTCACACAGATGGTAAGGCGCCAAAGTACGTGCCCCCTGAACTGCGAAGGATACTGCGTCGCAAATTCATCATGATTGACCGAGCAGCCTCTCTTGCCGATTTGAGGATTCCACCAGCGAATCACTTAGAGAGGCTGAAAGGGCAGTGGGACGGATTTTATTCCATCCGTGTTAATGCGCAGTGGAGAGTAGTCTTCCGGTGGACAGGGAAAGGAGCTGTGGACGTTGACTTCATCGATTATCACAAATAAGGGGGAAGAGTCCTCGGATGTCGTCCCCGTTCCACACCCTGGAGAGGTTCTGCGCGAGGAATTTCTGGAGCCGCTCGGACTGACTCAATACCGCTTAGCCAAGGATATTTTTAGCTCCAAGTCCCAAATTTCCAAGCTGGTGCGTGGGCGCATTGGGATTAGTGCGGAAATGGCGCTCCGTCTTTCCGCTTATTTTGGCAATTCGGCAGAGTTTTGGCTGGGGCTGCAAGAAGAGTTTGATCTCTGGTGCGCGCGGCAGACCACGGATACTAGCAGCATCATCGCTTGGAATGCGCAGACGGCTTAAAACCAATCCGGTGTGGCGGGGCGGCCTGTAGAAACAGGGAATCGCCGCCACGGGTTGTAGAATTAGCCCCCATGCTGCCCAAGTCCCGCATTTTTTCCGTCCTGCTCCTAGGCCTCGGCGTCGCGCTTATCGCCGCCGGTATTGTGGCGCCGGCGTTTTTGGATTACTCCCCGCGGCTGCCGCTGAACCTGAAAAACAGTACGTGGACACTGCACGATGAGTCTGCGGATTCGCAGCAGCTGTCCAAGGACGGCACCACGCCGTATTCGGGCCCCATGACCTACCAAATCAACATGGATATCCAGGAGCCCTCGGACGATGAGAAGGCCACCGTGCGCATCGGTGAGACCCGCATGCGTGGCGAGGGGGAGGGCCTCAATGACCTGAGCCAGGCCCAGGTGTGGACGTACCCCGTGGATCGCCTGAGCGGCGAGGCGGCGGGGGAGGCCACGTTGAGCCACACACTTGCGACCCCGTCCGACACGGTGACTGTGGACGGCTATTGGCTCAAGTTCCCAGCGGACGCGGAGAAGACTAACTACCCGGTCTTTGACCCGACGCTGCGCAAGGCCGTCGATGCGGTCTTTGAAGAAGAAACCACGATGGACGGCCGCACGGTCTACCGCTACCACCAAGAGATCGAGCCGACCAACGTCGCGCAGCTCTTTGCGGCCGATGGCAATACCACCAGCTTGCCCAAGGAAGGCGGCGGCGAGGAGCAGGGCTACCTGACCCACTCCGGCAGCCGTGACTTCTATGTGGACCAGCAAACCGGCCTCGTGGTGGGCATGGATATGGATATCGATGATTACTACGCGGACCGCGAGGGCGTGGGCCGTGAGCGCGCCTTCGTCTTTAATGGCTCTACCTCCGAAGAGGACCAGCAGGCGCTGCTCAAAGAGGCGGCAGAATTCCCGCGCGACCGCGTGGCGGAGATCGTGCGGTGGGGTGCCATCGGCCTCGGTGCACTTTTAGCCCTGCTCGGAATCATTGGCGCATTGGGCCTATTTGGCGGCAAGAATAAGCATGCCCGCTCGCGCCATAACCGCGGGCGCATCGGCGGGAGCGCGGTGCCGGCGAGCCGGTAAAAGCGCAGCTGGAAAACAAAATCGCCGCCGGGGTTGCGGTGTATTGAGATTTTAGTGGTAGGGTGCTCGGTGGTTGTCGCGCACAGTCGCGCGACGGGGACGCGTTAGCGCCGCGGCGAGCACGAGCTTGCCCCCTAGCGCGGTAGCGACACGCCCCAAGAGTGGTGTGTCTTTACATGGCAGGTCTTTTCCTATAAGCTGTTTCGTTGCGCTGGAATCTGGATCTTCGGTGCACATTTAGCCTTTCAGGCCGGTGATGGCAAAACCGACTTGACAAGGTGATTTTGTGCATTCTGAACCCAGACACTCCACAGCAGACCGAATGCTAGAATTACCAGCGGTTTTGCGGCTCGTCGGCCAGGGCGAGCTGGCAATCCGCGTGAGGTGCTGGAAGGACCCATCTTGGCAGTCTCCCGCCAGACCAAGTCAGTGGCCAATATCCCCGGAGCCCCGAAGCGATACTCGTTTGCAAAAATCAGCGAGCCTATCGCCCTGCCGGGTCTCCTTGACGTACAACTTGATTCCTTTGATTGGCTCGTTGGCGCGCCGGAGTGGCGCGAGCGCGAGCAGGCTGAGCGCGGCGATGACGCCCGCGTGACGAGCGGCCTCGAGGACATCCTCGAAGAGCTCTCGCCGATTGAGGACTACTCGGGCAATATGTCCCTGTCCCTGTCGGAGCCGCGCTTTGAACCGGTGAAGAACACCGTGGATGAGTGCAAGGAAAAGGACATCAACTACTCCGCGCCGCTGTACGTGACCGCAGAGTTTATTAATAACGACACCCAAGAGATTAAGTCGCAGACCGTCTTCATCGGCGATTTCCCGATCATGACGGATATGGGCACGTTCATCGTGAACGGTACCGAGCGCGTCGTCGTCTCTCAGCTGGTGCGCTCCCCGGGCGTCTACTTCGATCGCTCGATCGATAAGTCCACCGAGCGCCCGCTGCATTCCGTGAAGGTTATTCCTTCCCGCGGTGCATGGTTGGAGTTCGACGTCGACAAGCGCGACACCGTCGGCGTGCGCATTGACCGCAAGCGCCGCCAGCCGGTAACCGTGCTGCTTAAGGCACTGGGCTGGAGCGAGGAGCAGATCAGGGAACGCTTCGGCTTCTCCGAGCTCATGATGTCCACCCTGGAGTCGGACGGTGTAGCGAACACCGATGAGGCACTGCTGGAGATTTACCGCAAGCAGCGCCCAGGCGAGCAGCCTACCCGCGAGCTGGCACAGTCCCTGCTGGATAACTCCTTCTTCCGTGCAAAGCGTTACGACCTGGCAAAGGTCGGCCGCTACAAAATCAACCGCAAGCTGGGTCTCGGCGGCGACCACGATGGTCTGATGACCCTGACCGAGGAAGACATTGCCGTCACCCTCGAGTACCTGGTCCGCCTGCACGTAGGCGAGCGCGAGATGAAGGCACCAAACGGTGAGATGATCGCCCTGCACACGGATGACATCGACCACTTTGGTAATCGCCGCCTGCGCACCGTCGGTGAGCTCATCCAGAACCAGGTCCGTGTGGGCCTGTCCCGCATGGAGCGCGTTGTGCGCGAGCGCATGACCACCCAGGATGCGGAGTCCATCACTCCAACCTCCCTGATTAACGTGCGCCCGGTCTCTGCTGCTATCCGCGAGTTCTTTGGTACCTCGCAGCTGTCCCAGTTCATGGACCACAACAACTCGCTGTCCGGCCTGACCCACAAGCGCCGCCTGTCCGCACTGGGCCCAGGCGGCCTGTCTCGTGAGCGCGCCGGCATTGAGGTGCGAGACGTTCACGCTTCTCACTACGGCCGTATGTGCCCGATTGAGACTCCCGAGGGCCCGAACATTGGCCTCATTGGTGCGCTGGCGTCCTACGCCCGCGTGAATGCTTTCGGCTTCATTGAGACCCCGTACCGCAAGGTTGTGGACGGCAAGATCACCGACCAGGTGGAGTACCTCACCGCCGATGAAGAGGACCGCTTCGCTATTGCTCAGGCCGAGGTCGAGCAGGACGCAGAGGGCAACCTCACCGGCGAGCGTATTGAGGTCCGCCTGAAGGACGGAGATATCGGGCTTACCGATGCCTCCGGTGTGGACTACGTTGACGTCTCCCCGCGCCAGATGGTTTCCGTGGGTACGGCCATGATTCCGTTCTTGGAGCACGACGATGCTAACCGTGCCCTCATGGGTGCGAACATGCAGAAGCAGGCCGTGCCGCTGGTGCGCTCCGAGGCTCCGCTGGTGGGTACCGGTATGGAGCAGCGCGCTGCGTACGACGCTGGCGACGTTGTTATCACCCCGAAGGCCGGTGTGGTCGAAAACGTCACCGCTGATGTCATCACCATCATGGATGATGAGGGCCAGCGCGATACCTACATCCTGCGTAAGTTCGAGCGCACCAACCAGGGCACCAACTACAACCAGACCCCGCTGGTTTCCATGGGCGAGCGCGTAGAGGCCGGCCAGGTTTTGGCCGATGGCCCGGGTACCCACAATGGTGAGATGTCCCTCGGCCGCAACCTGCTGGTTGCCTTCATGCCGTGGGAAGGCCACAACTACGAGGACGCCATCATCCTCAACCAGCGCATCGTGGAAGAGGACATCCTGACCTCCGTCCACATCGAGGAGCACGAGATCGATGCTCGCGATACCAAGCTGGGCGCCGAGGAAATCACCCGCGAGATCCCGAACGTCTCCGAGGACGTCCTGAGCGACCTGGACGAGCGCGGCATCATCCGCATCGGTGCGGACGTCCGCGCCGGCGACATCCTGGTGGGTAAGGTCACCCCGAAGGGCGAGACCGAGCTGACCCCGGAGGAGCGCCTGCTGCGCGCCATCTTCGGTGAGAAGGCCCGCGAGGTCCGCGATACCTCCATGAAGGTGCCGCACGGTGAGGTAGGCAAGGTCATTGGCGTTGCTCGTTTCTCCCGCGACGATGATGACGATCTGGCCCCTGGCGTCAACGAGATGATTCGTGTCTACGTGGCGCAGAAGCGCAAGATCCAGGACGGCGATAAGATGGCCGGCCGCCACGGCAACAAGGGTGTTGTGGGCAAGATCCTGCCGCCAGAGGATATGCCGTTCATGGAAGACGGCACCCCGGTGGACATCCTGCTGAACACCCACGGTGTGCCGCGTCGTATGAACATCGGCCAGGTCCTCGAGGTTCACTTGGGCTGGCTGGCACACGCCGGCTGGAAGGTTGACACCGAGGATCCGAAGAACGCCGAGCTGCTCAAGACCCTGCCGGAAGAGCTCTATGACGTTCCTGCGAATTCCTTGACCGCTACCCCGGTCTTCGACGGTGCTACCAACCACGAGATCGAGCGCCTGCTGGCTTCCTCCCGTCCTAACCGCGACGGCGATGTGCTGGTGGATGAGAACGGCAAGGCCACGCTATTCGACGGCCGCTCGGGCGAGCCATACAAGTACCCGATCTCTGTCGGCTACATGTACATGCTCAAGCTGCACCACTTGGTCGATGAGAAGATTCACGCCCGTTCCACCGGTCCTTACTCCATGATTACCCAGCAGCCGCTGGGTGGTAAGGCCCAGTTCGGTGGCCAGCGCTTCGGCGAGATGGAGGTATGGGCAATGCAGGCTTACGGCGCTGCCTACACCCTGCAGGAGCTGCTGACCATCAAGTCCGATGACGTCGTCGGCCGCGTGAAGGTCTACGAGGCCATTGTTAAGGGCGACAATATTCCAGATCCGGGCATCCCTGAGTCTTTCAAGGTGTTGCTCAAGGAGCTGCAGTCCCTGTGCCTGAACGTGGAGGTTCTCTCCACCGATGGCACGCCGATGGAGCTGTCTGGCTCTGATGACGATGACATGGATAGCCCATCGCTTGGCATTAACCTGTCCCGCGATGAGGGTTCCTCCGCTGACATCGTCTAATTAGTTTCTTGGTCCACCGCGGGGAAAATCCCCGCGGCTGGGCATAAACGTTTAATTCATAGAAAGCCATCAATTCCTCGACAACGAGGATGAAAGGGAGACATTACGTGTTTGACGTAAATCTCTTCGACGAGCTCCGCATCGGTCTGGCCACCGCAGACGATATTCGTCGCTGGTCCAAGGGCGAGGTCAAAAAGCCTGAGACCATTAACTACCGCACCCTGAAGCCGGAGAAGGACGGCCTCTTCTGCGAGCGCATCTTCGGCCCCACCCGTGACTGGGAGTGCGCTTGTGGCAAGTACAAGCGCGTCCGCTACAAGGGCATCATCTGTGAGCGCTGTGGCGTTGAGGTGACCAAGTCCAAGGTCCGCCGTGAGCGCATGGGCCACATTGAGCTAGCCGCTCCGGTAACCCACATCTGGTACTTCAAGGGCGTTCCTTCCCGCCTGGGCTACCTATTGGACCTGGCTCCAAAGGATCTCGAGCGCATCATCTACTTCGCAGCTAACATCATCACCTCCGTGGATGAAGAGGCTCGCCACAACGATCAGTCCACCCTGGAAGCAGAAATGCTCCTGGAGAAGAAGGACGTTGAGGACGATACCGAGTCCGAGATCGCAGAGCGCGCCTCCAAGCTGGAGTCTGACCTGGCTGAGCTGGAAGCAGCTGGTGCTAAGGCAGATGCCCGCAAGAAGGTACAAAATGCTGCCGATAAGGAAATGCAGCACATCCGCGAGCGCGGCGAGCGCGAAATCGCCCGCCTGGATGAAATCTGGAATACTTTCATCAAGCTAGCTCCGAAGCAGATGATCATCGATGAGACCATCTACGAAGAGCTGGTTGACCGCTACGAGGATTACTTCACCGGCGGCATGGGTGCAGAAGCCATCCAGACCCTGGTCCGCAACTTCGACCTCGAGGCTGAGGCCGAGGAGCTGCGCGAGATCATCAACAACGGCAAGGGCCAGAAGAAGATGCGTGCCCTGAAGCGCTTGAAGGTTGTTGCGGCCTTCCTACGCTCCGGCAATGATCCGGCTGGCATGGTGCTGGATGCTGTCCCGGTTATTCCACCAGAGCTGCGCCCGATGGTGCAGCTGGACGGTGGCCGCTTCGCTACCTCCGACCTGAACGACCTCTACCGCCGCGTAATCAACCGCAATAACCGTTTGAAGCGCATGATCGACCTGGGTGCACCAGAGATCATTGTGAACAACGAGAAGCGCATGCTGCAGGAGTCTGTAGACGCGCTCTTCGATAACGGCCGCCGCGGCCGTCCGGTCACCGGTCCGGGTAACCGTCCGCTCAAGTCTCTGTCTGACTTGCTCAAGGGCAAGCAGGGCCGCTTCCGCCAGAACCTGCTGGGTAAGCGCGTGGACTACTCCGGCCGTTCCGTTATTATCGTTGGTCCGCAGCTGAAGCTGCACGAGTGTGGTCTGCCGAAGCTCATGGCTCTCGAGCTATTCAAGCCATTCGTCATGAAGCGCTTGGTAGAAAATGACTACGCCCAGAACATCAAGTCCGCCAAGCGCATGGTTGAGCGCCAGCGCCCAGAGGTGTGGGACGTTCTGGAGCAGGCCATTTCCGAACACCCAGTGATGCTCAACCGTGCGCCTACGCTGCACCGCCTGGGTATTCAGGCCTTTGAGCCGAAGCTGGTTGAGGGTAAGGCTATCCAGCTGCACCCGCTGGCTTGTGAGGCATTCAACGCCGACTTCGACGGCGACCAGATGGCAGTCCACCTGCCACTATCCGCTGAGGCACAGGCTGAGGCCCGCGTCCTGATGTTGGCTTCCAATAACATTCTGTCCCCAGCATCCGGTAAGCCACTGGCCATGCCGCGTCTGGATATGGTTACCGGCCTGTACTACCTGACCATGGACAAGGCCGAGGACGAGATCGGTGGCAACGGCCGCTTCCGCGAGGCAGAAGAGGATAAGCCAGCAACCGGCGTTTACTCCTCCTACGCCGAGGCCCTCATGGCCTATGACCGCGGCACCGTTGGCCTGCAGGCTCCGATCAAGGTCCGCATCGATCACCTTCGCCCGCCGCAGGAGATCGAGGAGGAGCAGTTCCCAGATGGCTGGACCAAGGGCCAGGCATGGATGGGCTACACCACCATTGGCCGCGTCATGTTCAACGAGCTGCTGCCATGGAACTACCCGTACCTCGAAGGCATCATGGTCCGTAAGGGCGGCGGCTCGGGCAATAAGGTCCTCATCGGTGACGTGGTCAATGACTTGGCCAATAAGTACCCGATGATCACCGTGGCTCAGGTGCTGGACAACATGAAGGACGCCGGCTTCTACTGGGCAACCCGTTCCGGCGTGACCATCACCATGTCTGACGTTCTGGTTCTGCCGAATAAGACCGAGATCCTCGAGTCTTATGAGAAGGAAGCAGAGCGCATCGAGCGTAAGTACTGGGAGCAGGGTGCTCTGACCGAGCGCGAGCGCTACGATCGCCTGGTTGAGCTGTGGAAGGACGCTACCGACACCGTCGGTGAGGCCGTCGAGAACATGTACCCGGACCACAACCCGATTCCGATGATTGTGAAGTCTGGTGCTGCCGGTAACATGCGTCAGATTTGGACGCTGGCCGGTATGAAGGGCATGGTTGTGAACTCGCACGGTGATTACATCACCCGTCCGATTAAAACCTCCTTCCGCGAAGGCCTGTCCGTGCTGGAGTACTTCAACAACTCCCACGGTTCGCGTAAGGGTCTGGCCGATACCGCACTGCGTACCGCTGACTCCGGCTACCTCACCCGTCGTCTGGTGGACGTGGCCCAGGACGTCATCGTCCGCGAAGAGGACTGTGGCACCCGCCTAGGCGTCCAGGTGCCAATCGGCGAGGAGTCTGGCGACAAGGTTGTTCTCTCCGATCTGTGGGAGACCTCCGCATCCGGCCGCGTGCTGGCTACCGATGTCAAGGGCGAGGACGGCGAAGTCGTGGCCGAGGCCGGCTCCGACCTCACCGAAGAGCTCACCCAGAAGTTGCTTGACGCTAAGGTCACCGATGTCAAGGTTCGCTCCGTGCTGACCTGCCAGACCCCGGCTGGCGTGTGTGCCAAGTGCTACGGCAAGTCCATGGCTTCCGGCCAGCTTGTCGATATCGGCGAGGCCGTCGGCATTGTGGCTGCGCAGTCCATTGGTGAGCCGGGTACCCAGCTGACCATGCGTACCTTCCATCAGGGTGGTGTCGGTGGTGATATTACCGGCGGTCTGCCGCGTGTTCAGGAGCTCTTCGAGGCCCGTAACCCGAAGAATCGTGCTCCTATTGCCTCCGTTGACGGCACCGTCTCCCTGTCCGATGAGGGCAACTTCTGGACCCTGACCATCACCCCGGATGACGGCTCTGATGACGTGGTCTATGAGAAGCTCTCCAAGCGCCAGGGCCTGGCTCAGGTTCGTCGCCCGATGGAGTCCAACCCGGATGCCATGATCGAGCGCTCCCTCAAGGACGGCGACCACGTTGAGACCGGTGACCGCCTCATGCGTGGTGCGGCTGACCCGCACGACGTACTCGAGGTTCTCGGCCGCCGTGGCGTGGAGCAGCACCTCATTAATGAGGTTCAGGCTGTGTACCGTACCCAGGGTGTGGCTATCCACGATAAGCACATTGAGATCATCATTCGCCAGATGCTGCGTCGCGGTACCGTCATTGATGCGGGTACCACGGACCTGCTGCCGGGTAATCTCATCGACCTCTCTGAGGCTAAGCAGCTCAACGCTGCCCAGGTTGCAGAGGGCGGCGAGCCGGCTCAGCTGCGCTCGGAGATCATGGGTATTACTAAGGCCTCCTTGGCTACCGAGTCTTGGTTGTCTGCTGCATCGTTCCAGGAGACCACGCGTGTGCTTACCGACGCCGCTATTAACAAGCGCTCCGATAAGCTCATTGGCCTCAAGGAGAACGTGATTATCGGTAAGCTCATCCCGGCTGGTACCGGTATCTCCCGCTACCGCAATATCTCCGTCAAGCCGACCGAGGCTGCGCGCAACGCTGCTTACTCGATTCCGACTTACGGCGATTCCATCTACGGCGATGACGGCTTTGGTGAATTCACTGGTGCTTCCGTCCCGCTGGATGAGGACTTTACCTTCTAGGTAGAAGCGAGGGCAGCAGCGCCGTAAATGCTGCACAAAAAGAAGCGTGTCTGGACCTCCAGACACGCTTTTTCATGCGAAAAAGGTGGACAGCTTAGAGAAGGCGTACTGATCTCCAAGAGGGATAGTTAGCTGATTTATCACGTATTCAAGTGGCGCGAACAATCCGAAGGGCCACTGACTAGGCAGATCTTCCGTACCTGGGAAATGTATATGATGTTAACCATAGATAATAATAAAATTAAATGTAGGTATCGGTTGTTAAGGGTGGTTGATTACAATAACGTTAGAGATTGAGGACAGTCAGAACTCAGCTAAAAATTAGATGTTCGTACGCCCAGGTCAAGAGTGGAGGGCATGCTCCTGTTCTCTGTGTTCGCAATTTGTATAAGGAAGGCCTTTTCGTGAAAATAAAGAGTTTTAACGGCGTAACTCGCCGTCGCGGCACTACTATCGCTGCCGCGGCCCTCTCTGTAGCTCTCGTGACTCCATTTGTTCACCCAGTTGTAAATCCGGGGGCCTCGCCGGTTGCTGCTGCTCAGGATGCAGCATCTGCGCAGGATCGCAGCGTTGATTCGCGGGGCACTTCGGAAGCAACTGCTATTCGAGCGGATGGTACTTGGGGTCAGAAGAAGGGCTACCAAGGAACGGTCTACTTGGATCGTGATTCAGGGCCAGAGGCCCAGAATGAAGCTGACGAGGCCATGCCTGGTGTAAAGGTCTTCTTGCAGTATATTAACGGTAAGGGGCAGGTTTCTCCTATTTACTACACCACCTCGGATTCCGAGGGTAAATTCGTCTTCGACTTGTCCAAGGCGCCGAAGGATGGTCTGGGTAATCCGGTCGAATTCAAATTGGCAGGCGATTCGAAGTTCCAAGTCCGCACTTGGGCTGAAAACCCGGACCCTGCAAAGTACACCTTAGCGGCCGGTGGCGACATGTACAGCGGTCGCTTCCATGACAGACTGACCCGTAAATGGGAGAGCTGGGACTTTACAGCCGGCATTAACCGAATTGTCGGTTCTAAGGTCGTATTCCAAGAACGTCCGAACGTAGATGGGTGGCTTGCAAAGCCTGAAGCTGAGTGGACCGAGGCACCGACTGCTGATAAGAAGTGGCCAGACGGTGGTAATTATGGTACCGCACGGGGCGAAGTTTGGTGGGAAAACAATGAGGCCGGGGGCACACTTTCCAACCAATACTTTAAGGGTTCTTCAGATCGTGCCGCTACTGATGTCAAGGTCGTAGGCTCTTATGTCAACGACGAAGTAGCACGTGAGTTTGACGCTTGGAAGGAAGCAAACAAGAACTACAGTCGTGAACAGTTCCGTGTTGCTCAGAAAGAAATCGTTGACAAATATCAGGCTGAGCACGGCGAAGGCTCCCATATCGCAGAGTCCCGCGTAGCTTATGTCAAGGATGACGGTTCCTTCTATCTCCCCTTTGCCGGATTGTATGGTGTTAGCCACAACAAGAAGGGGAATAAAACCACTGACGAAGAGTGGGGCACGCTCGTCTCCGCCAAGGACGAAGAGCACGGTAACCTGATGCAGTGGAACGGCACTCTGGGCCAGCGTCATCGTCACATCAACACGGACTACATGTACCTGTACCCGGTTGTTGGTGACAACCGTGACCTGTGGATGGGTAATTACCAGGACAATATGTTCCAGCCCGCCGATGGTGCAGGCCTAGGTCAGTCGCTTGCGTCAGCTAATATTTTTGACCAGAACTTCGCGTTGTTGACTCCGCGCCCGATTCACGACGTATTCAATTACGACAACACTTCTGCTATCGCAGCTCCTGGCGATACCGCGAAGTCGAAGACTACCGGCCTGGTTCCCAATCAGGAGTATGCTATTGAGTGGTTTGCGGACGGTGAATCCACCGGTGAGACTTGCACTGTCACAGCTAACGAGCTAGGTGAGTTGGAATCCTGTGACTTCACAGTCCCGGAGAAGCTATCCAAGCCGACTGTGTACTCTTCTCAGGTATTCGCTGCCGATGCTTCGGGTAAGCCTACGGGCACGCTACTTCTGGCGGATTCATTCCTGGCTGACCCGACCGTTGTGAAGTATGACGAGACTAAGGGAACCGCTCAGGAAAAGGACCTTGAAGCGACGCCTTCTTTTGACAACCCGAATACTGACGCGGTCGAAGAAAAACCGGAAGGTGCAACCTTCGAGTTCGCGGATCCCGCTGCTGCTGAGAAACTGGGGCTGACTATTGATCCTAAGACCGGCGCAGTTAAATGGCCTGCGGATAAACAGGTTGAAGGCGAAAACGAGGTGCTCGTAAAGGTTACATGGAAACCTGCTGAGGGTGCTGACCCAGTATCGCGAGAAGTTCCTGCGAAGTTTAACCTAGATGCACCCGCTTCGAAGGATAAGGATAATGAGTCTTTCGAGCCTGAGTATGAGGATGGTTCTGGTAAGCCGGGCGATGATGTCAAGGTTGACAAGCCGGACTTTAAGGACAAGGACGGTAAGGAGACCACTCCTCCGGAGGGCACCAAGTTCACTCCGGGTGAGAATGCGCCTGAGGGTGTGAAGGTTGATGAGAAGACCGGTGAGGTTACTGTTCCGGTTCCGGAGGATGCTAAGCCGGGTGACAAGATCACTGTTCCGGTTGAGGTGACTTATCCGGATGGTTCTAAGGACACCGTTGATGTAACTGTCACGGTCGACGAGCCGGATGCTCCTGCTGTGAAGGATAATGAGTCTTTCGAGCCTGAGTATGAGGATGGTTCTGGTAAGCCGGGCGATGATGTCAAGGTTGACAAGCCGGACTTTAAGGACAAGGACGGTAAGGAGACCACTCCTCCGGAGGGCACCAAG
>NZ_JAKRNA010000033.1:0-20477 GCF_022347435.1 Corynebacterium sp. ACRPE
TCTGCCAAGATGCGGTCTTCCACGAGACGGACCACACGGTCCTTCACATCCTGGTCAAATTTCCTTGGCATGTTCCAGATTTTCCCATCTACTCAAACGGAACAAAACCTGGGACACTTCACTCAGCAGAACATAAGGGAAGACGAGAAATGGTGGCAGCAGTTTAATTGGCTGATGGACAGGATTTTTCCCGCAACTGGACAAGAGCATAGCTTACCTTTAGAAGTCGCTTCGACTTTGTTAAATGGGTTAATCCTGCCTAGCAACGACGCATTGCGGAACTCCACTGCCTTGAAAGCATGCGAAGTTCTTTACAAGAGTGGTTTGTCTAGCGGTCGGACAGCGGAGCTTGAGGAGTCCATACTTAGAGTAGGGAAGGCTAATCCAGGAGCAGAAAGGCTGTGGGGGACGGTAATCCTGCGTCGAATCAGCGGGCTGAATGGTGTAAAGGATTTGAAGGTCGGTCAAAGAGTAAGGCTAAGTCAAGGAAGCCTACGATTAGACGCAGAGCTAAAGTATGGGGACGAGAAGTATGCCTTAGAGTTCAAGGTGGGGGTTCACTGCGAGCGGTTGAGTCGTATTTCCGTCAAGGTCTTGAGATGGAGAGAAAGCTTTCCGGAGAATACTCGGGAATTATTATCGTGTTTGCCGATTTTGCGGAGGATGATTTTCTAGAGAGTAGGGGGAAAGTTTGTTTGACCAGCCTCCATCGACTTCAGACAGAGGCTGATTTACAAAGGTGCATCGAAGAGATAAAGAAATAGCAATGGGGGATTCAGTGCTAACCACCCAATAAAACAAGCAAATAGGCTGGCGTTAAACTGATTAACACCAGCCTATTTGTCAATTTTGATTAGGATTAGTCCTGTGCAACACCAACGTTGACTTCGATGTTGCCGCGGGTGGCCTTGGAGTAAGGGCACATCTGGTGGGCGGCGTCGGCAAGCTCCTGTGCCTTGTCGTCCTCAACTCCTGGGATGGTGACCTCGAGGTCCACGCCGAGGTAGAAGCCCTCGTCGTTCTTGCCCAGGGAAACGCGGGCACCGACGGTGGAGTTCTCCACGTCTACGCCCTTGTTCTTGGCCACTGCCTTCAGGGCGGAGTGGTAGCAAGCGGCGTAACCGGCAGCGAAGAGCTGCTCCGGGTTAGCGCCCTCACCGCTGCCGCCCATCTCCTTCGGGGCGGTCATGGTGAAGTCCAGATCGGAATCCTTGACTACAGAGCGGCCGTCGCGGCCTGCTCCGGTGGAGAGTGCTTCGGTGGTGTAAACGGCGTCCATGATGACTCCTTTTCTATTGGGTCTTTGTACGTCCGCCGATTGTACGCAAGAACGCTAATCTTCGACGACGCTCACGGTGACCTCGATATTGCCGCGGGTGGCGTTGGAGTAGGGGCAGACTTGGTGGGCGGTGTGGGCAAGGTGCTGGGTGGTGGTTAGTTCGTGGTGGCCACGCGCTTGGTCCACACGCTTTTGTCCGCGGTTTGGAATGAGGCGCGCACCGTTCTATCGCCGGGCTTTTCGCAGGTGAGATTCCGCTGGTCGCTGCCCATGTGGCAATCCAGGCTATAGGACTGCTTGGTCACTGGGCTGCTGGCGGTGATATCTGCGTGGTATACCGCCGTCACTGTGGGATCTTTCGAACGCATGGTGTAGCTAGCCTGCATCGCGGCGTCGAAGACCGCAGCGGCGAATTCGCAGGAGGTCGCATCGCCGGCGTCGATGGAATCGCCAGACGAGGACGTCCCGCAGTAGCCGCCAATCTGGCCCACATTGATGTTGTGGTTGCCGCCGGCTGGCGGTGCGGGCTGCTCCGGTTCGGCCTGTTTGGTGACTGTCTCGGTGCGGCGTTGTTTCGTTTCCTTTTCCGGGCCGGATTCTTCTTCGGCTTCGCCCGCGGCAGAGCTATTGTCCTGTGCGGTGGAAAAGGCCGGCTCATTCGCCGGCGCGGAGTTGTTATCGGAATCGGAGCCGGAGCCGCAGGCGCTTACGGTGAGGCCAGCGGCGAGAAGGATGGACGCTACGGGGAATAAGGAAGGGCGCTGCATAGGGATACTGTAGCGCCCTTTGGGGAGTGGTGCGGGGTTACTGCTCGATGCGGGCCGGTGGAACCGGCGCGCCCTCGGGCGGTAGCACCTTGGGATACTTCTTGGCGGTGCCGGAAGAAGTGGCAGCCGCGGTTGCGCCCTCGGTGGTACCGGCAGCGCTGGTGGGGGCAGGGCGGTGCGGGGAGGGGTCCCAATGGGCGTCGACAAGCGTGCGCTGGCATACCCAGCCCAAGGCCAAAATGGCCAGCGCGATAAGGGCGATGAAGAAAAGCCCCAATGCGCCATCGGCGTGGATGGACCAGCCCAGCAGCAGGCCGAGCCAGCCAAAGTCGGCGTCGCCGAAAGTGGTATTCGCAGAGCCGAAGGAGCCCAGCACGCTGAGGAGGAACGCCGGCAGGAAGGTAATGATGAGGCCGTTGACAAAGGCGCCGAGTGCCGCGCCGCGGCGACCACCGGTGGCATTGCCGTAAACGCCGGCCGCGCCACCGGTAAAGAAGTGCGGCACGAGGCCCGGCAGAATCAGGGCAACACCAAAGGTTGGGTTGAGCCAGGTGGAAAGCACGGCAAGGCCCACCAGTCCGCCCACGAAGGAAGAGATGAAGCCGATGAGGACTGCGTTCTGGGCATAAGGGAAGACGATGGGCGCATCCAGTGCGGGAATCGCGCCGGGCACGACCTTGGCCGCGATGCCCTGGAACGCGGGCACGAGCTCGCCCAAAATGGTGCGCACGCCAAAGAGGATGACGGCCACAGCCACGCCGAACTGGAGGCCTTGGGTGACGGACTGCATCAAGAAATTGCCCACATTGGTGGCGCCATCAGGGAAGGCGGTAAAAGCTTCCTCCGAACCGGCGCGGGCAATGAATAGCACGGCGAGCACCACGTACATCAACGCCATGGAGAGGGCGGTTGCCACCATAGAATCGCGCAAGAAGCGCAGGCCTTCCGGCAGCTTCAGGTCTTCAGTGGAGGGCGACATTTTCTTTCCCTTGCCGCCCACCAGCTTGCCGACGCCGCCCGCAGCCAAGTACCCCACAGTGCCGAAATGCCCGATGGCAACGGAGTCATCGCCGGTAATCCGGCGGGTAAATGGGTGGGCGATAGCCGGCAGCGAGACCATGAGGATGCCGAGCAGGGCCGCGCCAAAGGCGATGACGACCCAGGACGAGTACCCGGCAGGGGCGAGCACCATGGTCAGAAGGGTAGCCATGAAGAGGACGTGGTGGCCGGTGAGGAATACGTAGCTCATGGGCGTGGAGCGGGCGAGGAGCAGGGAGACCACAAAGCCGAGGATCATAATCCAGGCGACCTGGCTGCCGAACTGGTCTTGGGCAATGCCGACGATGGCCTCATTGGTGGGAACCACGCCTTGCGCGCCGGTGGCGCCCGTAATCATGGCGCCGAGCGGCTCCAGCGAATCGGTGACGAGACCGGCGCCGGCACCAATGAGCAAGAAGCCAAGCGTGGCCTTGATGGCGCCGCCAATGGTTTTGCCGGTGCCGCGTCCCATCGCGGCCAAGCCGACCGCGGTAATGATACCGATGAGGAATGCCGGTACGGAGAGGATCTCATTGACAAGGAAGTTTGCTATAGCAAGAAGAAAATCCATGAGGATGCTCCTTAGATGTCATAGAGCTCGCGCAGAGCCCCATCGATTTCAGACATAGAGGTGAAGTCTTGGATGACGTAGACGGGAACGCCGACATCGCCAAGCGTTGCGGCGATTTCGCCGGAGGTGAGCAAGAAATCCGCCTCGCTCGCACGACCCTTGGCGGAGATGGTGTCTGTGGCTTCTACATTCAGGTACGGTCCCCAGCCCCATTCATCGAGAACCTGCTCGAGCGTGTTCTTAAGGAATAGCGAGGTTCCCAGGCCGTTGCCGCAGACCGTGAGGATCTTTCCCTTGGACGCGACAGAATCTGCTGCCGTGTGCTTTGCCTCCTGGGACGCGGGCGCCGCTTTCGGCTTGGCCGCTGGCTGCTTCTTGCTCGAGGCCGACGAGGTGAGAACCGCGCGGAGTTCTTCTTCGGATTCCGCGCGATTGAGCTCGTCACGCTTGGTGGCTAGCAGCTTTGCCAGCTGCTTCATCGCCTGCAGGTGCTCGGAGTCGTTGCGCGCGGCAAAAGCTACGACCAAGTCGACGGGATCGTTAGAGTCATGGCCGAATTCCACCGGCCTATCCAGCCGCACCCACGACAGGGAGGTTTCCTTCACCGCCTCCGAAGGACGCGCGTGCGCGAATGCGAAGCCAGGAGCAACCACAATGTAGGGGCCTGTTTCTTCTACGGACCGCACCATCGCGTTCGTGTAGTCCGCGGTGATCGTGCCTGCTTCTTCCAGCAGCGATCCCGCCAGCCGGATGGCTTGCCTCCAGTTATCCGCGGCGCCGTGTAGCTCCACCGCGCCGGGTGCCAAAAGGGAATCTAGTGTTGCCATGTGTATCTCCCATCACAGAAATAGTGACATCGGGGTGAATGTCACTGATGATTCTATGCTGTGGAGAAACCGGAGGTAAAAGCAGGGGTAACGTTTGCATAGACCTAATTCCGAACCGCCTCGAGTTGAGGGGGAGTAAGGCTGGGCAACCGCATTCACCGCGGATCTAGACGGAATGAGTGTCTTTCTCTTTTTTCTTCGGCAGCTCTGGGCTGGAGCCTTCGTCCCTCGGTGCCGGATCCATCGGGGTAGAATCTTCCAACTTGTAGGTTTGTGAGCCCACTTCTTCTTCGCCGTATTTTTCCCTGGCTACGAGTTCTACTGGGGTGGTAAGGTCATCGAGCTCGAAGGCGGCGGAGCTCTTGACCGTGCCGCCCTTTTTGATCTTGTCCATCATGTTGTCAGTGTCGATGTTTTCGCTGAAGCCGGTCTTGAGCTCGTTGACGGAGTTCTCGTCGTTGTCCTGGATTGCGGTGAACATGGAAGAGAAATCCACGGTGCGCAGCTCTTTGTCAGTCTTATTGGTCATCTCGTAGTCGAAAACGATGATGGGCTTATCGCCGATCCTATTGCCGGGCGAGCCCGGGTCGATGACGTGGTGCCCGGTAATTTTGACCGTGGCGGTTGGGATTTCCAGAACGTTGTCTTTGAAGGAACGGGTCGGATCGGTGTTTTGGAGCTCACTCGTGGTTTTGGGCTCGTCGTTAATTTTCTTCAGCGCGACGTCCAGTGGGACACTTTCCGTCTTGAACTTGAATTTAAGCTGATCGTCTTCGAGCTTGAAGTCCAGGTTGTCCGGCATCATGCCATCGGATACAGGATCCACGCCACCGGCGTCTTTCTTGGAGGCTACCGTTTCGCCCGTGGCTGCCTTGGCGGCGTCAAAGGTTCCAATCCATAGTGGCTCATTATTGTCGGAGCTGTAATCCCACTCTACGGTAATGACATCTTCGGTCACGCTAGCGGTGAAGGTAGATGTGTGCTCACCTTCGCCAATTTTTTGTTCCCACGTGCCAATGACGGCTTTCGCGTCTTTGGTAGAACCTTGGCTGTTAGAGGAGTTTTCGTCGGAGTTAGTGGAGGAGGCCTGGTCCGAGTCGGCGGAGCAGGCGGAGAGGGTTAGGGCAGCGGCGATAAGGAAGGAAGCTGTGATGTGGCGCATAATTTACTTATACCGGATGGGGCTGCACTGCGCTGGGCAAATTGGTCTTTAGCCCCGCATTGGCTACTCTTTTGGGAGCGGATCTTCGCCCTAGTGGTGTGTGATCCGCGTGGGGCTATAGCTCAGTCGGTTAGAGCTACGGACTCATAATCCGTTGGTCCCGGGTTCGAGCCCCGGTGGCCCCACGGTGAGAGGGAGGCGTCGGCAAGCAAGGCCGGCGCCTTTTCTCGTGCCTGGCTGCGCATATGGGTGTGCTAATTGCGCGGTGGCGGGCGGTGAAGTCTAATAACCATATGGTTGAAGTGGATCCGCTCATTGAATCTCTCTACCGCTGGTCCGATATCAGCGGCGTGCTGCTGATGGGAATCATCGGCGGCACCATGGCACGCAAGCGCGGCTATGACATCATCGGCTTTTTCTTCATCGCGATGTTTTCTTCCCTGGGTGGCGGCATGGTGCGCGACGTGCTCATTAACCGCGGCACCGTGGCGGCCATGAACCAGCCGGAATACCTTTACCTAGCCTTTGCCGGTGCGCTCATTGCCCGCTTTGTCTACTTCAAGGGCAAGACCTGGGATTATCTGCAAGCGCATGGCGACGCCGTCGTATCCGGCCTCTGGGCCGCCACCGGCGCCGTCAAGGCAATTACCTATGGGCTGCCGCTTATCCCGTGCATCATGATGGGCGTGTTTACCGCCACCGGCGGATCCATGATTCGTGACATCGTCATGGGGCGCGAGCCTAGCGTCTTTGGCGACAACCAGCCGACGGTTATCCCGGCCGTGGCCTGCGCCATCATCGTCTTGGTGGGCCACCACTATGACATGATGGCCGTGGGCATGATTATCGGGCCGCTGGTCTCCATCTTCTTGGCGCTGCTGGGCATTTGGGCCGGCTGGCGCGTGCCGGCGTACCAGGAATGGGCGCCGATTAATCACACCGCGGCGCAGGTGAAGGTGCTGGCGAAGAAGGCCGAAAATAAGAGCCGCGCGGTGGGGCGTCGGCTAGAGCCGCACCGCGTGCGCTCCTGGCGCCACCGTCAGATGGAGGCTGCACTGCAGCGCCGCATTGAAAAGGAAGTACGCTCCGGCAAACGTCGCAAGGAGGCCGCTGCGGAGGCTAGCGAGTTTATGCAGTCGTTTGAATCAGACGTCGATCAGCTCAGCGTCCAGGCCACCGAGTCCGAAAACACCGACTTCGGCGTGGACCTTAGCGGTGACTCCTATGAGGCAGAAGAGCGAGCCTCCCATGAGGAATCGCAGCGTCTGCTGGATTCCATCTTGGAAGATGACAAGCTTACCGATGAGCTCATTGACCGCCTCATGAAGCGTTATAACTCCCGCGACTAGGTCTTATGGCTTCGGCATTGCGGTTTAGCGCGGCGGCCTAGTTCGCGGAGGCCTGGCGGGAAACGGCTTAGCGCCCCACCGCGCCGCAGACCTGTGGGTCCGTGATATAGCCCTGCTCGCAGCCATGTTGGGTCTGGATTTCTCCGGAGCTCTTATTCCGGTTGCCATTGGCATCGTTGCCATAGCCGCACAGGTAGGCCGGGCAATCCGCGCTCGGGCCGCCGTTATTGGCTTGGCCCTGCTGCGGTGCCTGTTGCTGCGGCGCCGGCTGGACCGGCGGCTGGTTATTGGATTCCTTGCACAGTCCGGCAAACTCCACCCAGGTGCCGTCCGCGCACTGATACCCCGCGGTGTTGGCCTGCTGCTGGTTATTCGTTGCCGGCTCCGGGGTCTGCGTGCGCGGCTCGCGCTCCTGCGGAGTTTCGGTCGTGGTTTCTTCCGTGGTCGATTCCTCCGTGCTTGTTTCGGTGGTGCTGGTCTCGGAGGCGGTCTCCGTCACGGTTTCCTTCACCGTGGAGATGGTGGTGGCGGTGTCATCGCTGCCGCCGCAGCCGGTGGTAAAGAGTGCAAGGGAAAAGAAGGGGATAAGGAATGATTTCTTCATGCCCCACAGAGTAGCCAAGCCTGGCCGAGTCCGCAGGAGTTTGCGCAGGGCACAGAGGGTGCGCGCCGGCAGGGGCGGGCTTTGCACGGTTGCTGGCAGTCAACTGGCATCCAGTTTTCAGGCAGGCGGCCTACTCTAGGGGCATGAATCTGAAGTATTACTTCTACGAGCTGTGGAGCCTCTTTGTTGACCACGGCTTACCGCTTATCGCGCTATTGCTGATAGGCATTTTGATCCCGCGCATCGGCAGGCTGGCCATCCGCATTATGGAGCGCCGCCTCGATGAAGACGAAGAAGCCACCAAGGCGCGCCTGGCACTGACCGGTGCGCTGGTCTACATCGTGCAGGCGGCGGCGTACTTCCTCATCATCTGGGCTGCGCTGACCAATCTCGGCGTGCCCGCGGTAGGTGCGGCGGTGCCGGCGACGATAGTCTCGGCCGCCGTGGGCTTTGGCGCCCAATCCATCATTGCGGACTTTCTCTCCGGCTTCTTCATCCTTTCGGAAAAGCAATTTGGCGTGGGCGACTATGTCAGCTTCGATGGCGTGACCGACGTGGAAGGCACCGTGGTGATGCTGACCCTGCGCACCACCAAGGTGCGCACGCCCACCGGCGAGCTGGTCACCGTGCCCAATAGCTCGGCCGGCGCGGTCACTAACTACTCCCAGGAGTGGTCGCGCGCCGTGGTCAACTTTGACGTGCCGGTGCAAGAAGGCGAGACCCTGCCAGAAATCACGCGCCGGGTGCGCACGATTTCCGAGCAGGCCATCCAGGAACCGTCCATCGCCGTAGACGTCAATGGCGAGCTCGAGGTGCTGCCGGCCACCCAGCTGGTTGCCCCGCAGGCGGCCGGACAGTCGTGGCACGTGACCTACCGCGTGTTGGTTACCGTAAACCCCGCCCGCCAGTGGGCGGTGGAGCGCGCCATTCGCTCCGCGCTGCTTTCCGAGTTCTGGGATCACTACAACGTGGCCGACTTGGACGAAATCCAGCGCCCGCTTCTTCCGGCAGGCGACAATGCCGCGGCACAAGAGTCCGTCAAGGATGCCTCCGCGGCAGGGGAAGGCTCGCGCCCCGATTCCCAGCCGAAACACCCGTCGCCCGAGGCGGATGGCCCAGATAGCGACGGCCCCGGAAAGCCCGCGCTGCCGGATGACAAGGACCAAGAGCCCGAGCCCACCCAAGGCATCTGGCGCGCGCTGGAGACCAATACCAAGTTCCAAAAGATAGCGACCATTGGCGGCCGGGTCCGCGCCTCTACCACGGGTCTCATCCTGGCTCTGCTCGTCGTCGGCGCCTTGGCCCTGGCCTCAAGTAACCCCGAAAACGCGGATGCGGGCTGGCTCTCGCCCGAGCATTGGCGCGATAGCGGCGCGGAGGCCTCTTCCTCGCAGCTATCCGACGCCCCCTCCACCAACCCCACCCCCGAAACCACCGAGACTGGCACGCAGAACGAGCCGACGGAAGACAGCGCTGCTCCCACGGAGACCGCCAACCCGCAAGGCTCTAATGGCACTGGCACGACTGATACGCCTGCCGGCGGCGGTGGCCAGGGAACTGGCGCCACCGGCAATGCCTCGCCCGCCCCGAGTGCCGCCAACGGCGGAACCGATTCCGGCAACGGGGCCGGCACTGCGCCCACTGCCGGAAGTGATGCTGGCGAAGGCACCCAAGCTTCTGGAACCGCCGGCAGCACCGGCCAAGAGATCCCGGCAGAGCCGCGCTAGGAGGGCTGGCCTTCTACACTAAGTCGGTCCGTCCAGCGCTTATTATTGGGCGAGGTAAAGCTGGCATACACACTGGTGTCATTATCCTTTTGACAGTGGTGAAATAGTGCAGCCCGGCTGCGCGTTGCACTGGGCATGACTTCACTTTTCGAACCACTGGAACTTGGCCGATTCAAGCTAGATAATCGCGTCACCATGGCGGCACTGACCCGCCAGCGTGCAGGCGAAAGCGGTGTACCTACCGAGCTGCACCAGAAGTACTACTCGCAGCGTGCAACGGCCGGTCTGGTAGTTACGGAGGGAACCTTCCCGGCGTGGACCAACCGCGCATTCCCGGGCCAGGCAGGTATTGCGACCGACGAGCAGGCAGAAGGCTGGCGCGTCGTCGCAGACCGAGTGCACGAGGAAGGCGGCACCCTGTTCATGCAGATCATGCACGGCGGCCGCACCAGCCACCCAGACCTGATCGACGGTGCGAACCCGGAGGCGCCGAGCGCCTTTGATTGGGGCGGAACCGTGCGTGGCTTCGCTGGCAAGATGGACGCGCCGGTGCCGCGCGAGCTGAAGAAGGAAGAGCTGCCGCGCATCGTGGACGAATTCCGCCAGGGCGCGCGCCGGGCTATTGATGCTGGTGTCGACGGCGTGGAGATCCACGGCGCCAACGGCTACCTGCTGCACGAGTTCATGGCGCCATCTGCCAATAAGCGCGAGGATGAATTCGGCGGCAGCCCGGAAAATCGCTGGCGCCTGCCAGAGATGGTCATCCGCGCCGTGGTGGAGGAGATCGGTGCCGACCGCGTTGGCGTGCGTTTCTCCCCGGCACACAACGTGCAGGGTGTCATCGAAGACGATCAGGAAGACATGCTGGCTACCTACGGCGGGCTTCTCGACGCCCTGGCGCCGCTGAACCTGGCCTATGTGTCCTTGCTGCATGGCGAGCCGGACAGCGAGCTCATCGCCACGCTGGCGCAGAAGGCACGCGCAAACGGCGTGACCAAGGTGCTCATGAATGATGGCTTCCCCACGATTACCTCCAAGGAGGATGCCCAGCGCGAAATCGAGCTGGATTACGTGGATGCCGCAGTAGTGGGCCGCCAGCTCATCGCCAACCCGGACCTGGTGCGCCGCTGGCGCGAGGGCCTTGAGCTCAACGAGCCGGACCAGGATACGTTCTACCTGGGCGGCGAGCGCGGCTACATCGACTATGAGTATGCCGCGGACTAGGGAAGAATCCGCGGCACCAAAGGGGGCCCGACAGGCGGGCGAGTGATAGGTAGTGAAATTCCCCAGAGAGGGTCTTTCACTATCTCTATCGAAGGTGTACTACTCGTTCGTTAACACCGAGTACCTGTCATGTGACAGAACTTACAACTATTTACTGTAGCCCTCACCCGGGCGCCAGGTCATGGTCACGGCCTCGCGCACCGGGGACTTGGCGGTGAGCAGGTTATCCACGCGCAACCAGTGCATTTCCGCCGAATCCGGGCGCACGGTGACAAAGCTGTAGCCGTGGTGGTCCAGATCCACGTGGCGGGTGTGCGGGTTGGCGCCCATCAAGTAGCGCTCGGCCAGCTTGGACAGCTCATTGCCCTCCGGCAGCTTCAGCTGCTCGTTAACATTCGGCGCAGACACGGAGGCGCAGACCATCTCGGCGCCGAAGATGCGGCCATCCTTGCTGATATTGTGCGCCCACTCGGAGTGGATATCGCCGGTGACAAAGAGGGTGTGGGAGTTGTGCTTTGAGAGGGCGTCGATAAGCAAGCGGCGCTCCGCCGAGTAACCATCCCACTGGTCGCCGTTAACCGGAATGCCGGTGATATTGGAAGACAGCGAGGAAGAGACCGGCTTGGTCTTGTCATCTTGTTGCAGGGTAGCCAGGTTCATGGGGGAGAACATGACGGAATTGCCCAGCATATTCCACTTGGCAGAAGAGGTTTCAATCTTATTGAGCAGCCAATTGTACTGCTCAGAACCGAGCATTGTGCGGCCCTCCGCAGCCATCTTGCGCGGGCCAAAGCGCACCTGCTCATCGCGGTAGGTGCGCAGATCCATCATGGTCAGCTCCACCAGATCACCGAAGGTCAGGCTGCGGTAGAGGTGGCCCTGCTCGGATGGGTTGGTCGCGCGCACCGGCATCCACTCAAAGTAGGCCTGCATCGCGGCTTTGCGGCGGTCCAGGAAGGCTCCTTCCTCGCCTTCGGTGTGGTTCTCGGCGCCCTCGCGCCAGTTATCGTTGGCTACCTCGTGGTCATCCCACACCACAACCCACGGCAGCGCACCGTGCGCGGCCTGCAGGTTCTCATCGGTGCGGTAGCGGCCGAAGCGGATGCGGTAATCCTCCAGCGAGATAATCTCGTGCGCCGGGTGGTGCAGGCGCACCGGCCCATAGCCGGCGTATTCGCGCTGCGGATACTCGTAGATATAGTCGCCCAAGAAAATCATGTAATCCAGCTGATCCGCGCGGCCGCGCTGGGCAATATCGCCATAGGCGTTGAAGAAGCCGGACTCCCAGTTTGCGCAGCTGGCCACGCCGAAGGTGAGCTCTTCCGGGGAGGCGCTCAGCGCCGGGGCGGTCTTAGTACGGCCGACGGGCGAGTACTTATCCTGCGCCTTAAAACGGAAGAAGTACACGGTCTCCGGCTCCAAGCCATGCGGGTCCACGTGCACGGTGTGGTCCTGGCTGGCGTCGGTGGTCACTTCGCCCTGCTTGACGACGTCCCCGAACCCCTCATCCTTGGCAATTTCCCACTCCACCCAGGTGGCCTCGCCCAGGCCGGATCCCGGCATGGCATCGGCATCCGGGGTCACGCGGGTCCACAGGATGACCGAGTCCGGAATCGGGTCACCCGAGGCCACACCGTGGAGGAAGGGCCGCTCGCCCAGCTTCGGCTCCACCATGTGCTGCTCCACGCGCGGCGAGAGGCTGCTTTGGGCGTTGGCGGCTGCACCGGACAGAGCGATGGCGGCACCGGCGGTACCGGTGGATTGCAGGAAGCGGCGGCGGTTAACCGCGCTGCCCGTGTTCTTAGAATTATTAGACATGGTTGAAAGTTTTCTCATGTCTAATGGGTGTGCAACCGTTTCCTGCCCGATTCCATAAAATGTTCTTGTTGTTTTAACCGGTGGTTTACTTGGGCGGCCTCCTGGGGTCCTGACGCGTCTGGCGGTTGGGCGGTTTGGCGGTTTCGAGGGGCTTTCGCCGGCTTCTGTGGCTTAGGTCCAGTCTGATCGGGCTGATTTGAGGCCTTTAGGGCTGAATTGAGGGGTCCATTCGCTCAGATCGGCCCGATCACCTTGGACCTAAGGTGTGCGGGCCCAGTAGGCCAAAGGAGTGACCGGTTCAAAAAGGCGCGCCCAAAGCGGTCCAGTCCTTCCGAATGCGGCTCAGTAGGCTAGAGAGTATGAGTGAATTTAGCCAAATTAGCCAGTGGCCCGCGGATACGGTGGCCGGAGCCTTGCTGCACCGCGGCGAAGTGCAAGAAACGGTGGGAGATACCGCCCGCGAGTTTCCGGTGGCATCGGTAACCAAGCTGGTCGCGGCCTACGGCGTGATGCTGGCCGTGGAAGAAGGAGCCGTGGAGCTTGAGCAGCCGGCCGGCCCGGAAGGCTCCACGCTCGAGCACCTGCTTGCGCACGCCTCTGGGGTTTCCTTTGATTCCCGGGAGTCGCAGAAGCCGGTGGGCGAGCGTCGCATCTACTCCTCGGCCGGTTATGAGTGGGCCGCGGATACCGTGGCCGAAGCTACGGGCATGGACTTTGCCGAGTACCTGCGCGAAGGCATACTGGTCCCGCTGGGCATGGAGTCCACCCGGCTTGAAGGCTCGGCCGGGCACGGTTTGATCTCCACGGTGGAGGACCTCGCGGCCTTTGCTGTGGAAGTTCAAGACCCACAACTCCTGCACCCCTCCACCGTGGCCGACATGCGCCGCGTACACTTCGGCGGCCTGCGCGGCATCGTTCCGGGCTACGGCAGCTTCAAAAACTGCACCTGGGGTCTAGGCTTTGAAATCCACGGCGATAAGGATCACTGGATGGGCGCCTTGCCTGCCGACGCCGTCGGTCACTTCGGCATGTCCGGCACCTACCTCTGGGTCGCCGGCGACTATGCCATGGTCGCGCTCACAAACCGCGACTTTGGTGAATGGTGCAAGCCGCTCTGGAACGATACGAATACCGCCATCTGGAACTCTTTATAATCTGCTCGCTGTAGCGAGACGGGCGCCTTTCACTGGGGAAGTGGTGTGGTGGAAGGCTCCCCCGCGGGGCGGGGAGAAGTCGGGGAATTTTGTGCGAAATGGGGCCATCCGGCGCGGAAGACCGGCGTGAGCGCAAGAGCGGCGGTAGCGTGTGGGCCTAGTTGCGCGTTCCTGCGCGTGAGCAGGGCTTCTGTCGCCCGCCGTCAAGGAGGGCAAGAATTTTCTCAGCAAACTCCAAATTTCACATTTGTAACATTGGTTTCACTTGTAACTTTGGCCCCAGTCTGTACCTAGGGTTGAGGTTTAGCGAACGGGGGTTGAAGTGAAAGTTGAGGGTTGTAGGGAGGGGTGTGGCGCAGGAAAATTGTGAGCAGACGCATCAGACAGTTCGTTGGGGAAGACGAAGCTCGTCTTGCATCGCGCCGGGCTGGCAGGCCTCGTGCGGTGGTGATTTATGTCGAGGGAGAATCGGCTATGAATACGTGCGTTAACCCTGCGCCGGTTGAACAGCCGGCCTCCACCTCCACGTGGCCCTCCGTCAACGGCGGCGCCACCGTGGTCACCGGTGTGCTGAAGATTTCCGGGATGCCGCGCAAGCTGCGCTCGGAGATTGAACACGCCATGGATCGGTGCATCCGTACCGAGTCGGAATTTATCATTCCAGGCGATGACCCACTGACCGCTCAGTGGTGCACTCGTTGGTTCCGGGATGGGCTTTCCGTGGCGGCGCTCGCCCAAGGCGGGAGCGCCTGCGCCAACGCGGGCAGCGGTATCGGCTGCCACCAGGTGCTTACCGGCACCCGCGAGGAGCTGGACGCGCTTGATTGCGTCGTGCGCTACCTCGCGCAGCGCCACGGCTTTAGTGCTGCCGTGCGCCTGCCGTAGAAGGCGCGAAAGGGGTTGGACCAGCTGCTGCTGGCCAACCCCTTTGCTTCTGCCGACGGATGGTCTCCTCGAGAACGAGCTATTCCGCCTCCGCGAAGGGATCCATAATCTTGTCTGGCAGCTCTGCCACGGATTTCAGCACGGCCGACGGGCGGTACGGGTAGCGGGAAATCTCGTGGTCATCGGAAATGCCGGAACGTACCAGTACCGTGCGCATACCGGCCTCAAGGCCCGCCTTCACATCGGTATCCATGCGGTCACCAATCATGATCGTCTCCTCCGAGTGGGCGCCGATATTATTCAGCGCCGAACGCATCATGACCGGGTTAGGCTTGCCCACGTAATAAGGCTCGCGGTTGGTGGCGGCGGTAATGAGCGCAGCCACGGCGCCGGTAGCTGGAAGTACGCCCGTGGGGGCGGGGCCGGTGACATCCGGGTTGGTGGCAATAAAACGCGCACCATCGCGGATGAGGTTGATGGCGGTGGTAATCGCCTCAAAGGAGTAAGTGCGGGTCTCACCAAGTACCACGAAGTCCGGATCATCGTTGGTGAGGATCCAGCCCGCCTCGTGCATAGCGGTGGTCAGGCCGGATTCGCCTACTACGTAGGCCTTGCTGGAGCTTACCTGGCTGGAAAGAAAGTTCGCGGTAGCGGTAGCGGAGGTCCAGATGCGCTCTGCAGGGATATCCAGGCCGGTATTGCGCAGGCGTGCAGATAGGTCCCGCGGGGTAGACATGGAGTTATTGGTTAGCACCATGTACTCGATGTCATTGTCTTTGAGTGCCTGGATAAATTTATCGGCGCCAGGGATCATCTCACCTTCTTTGATGAGCACGCCGTCCATGTCTGATAGATAAGAAATCATTGGTGATCCTCCACATACTCGGCGATATCGCCGATGGTTTCGCTGTTGAGCATCGTCTCCTCAGAAAAACGCACCTGGAAGGCCTCTTCCGCGCGAACGGTAAGCTCCACCAGATCGAGCGACTCCACGCCGATATCCTTCAGGCGGGTCTCGCGGTCCAGGTCCTCCTCGGTCCCGGTGACCTTGCGGATGAGTGCAATGAGCTGGCCGAGAGTATCTCGCTCCGGCTCCTTGTCCGGCGCACTCGCATTAAACTTTGCCTGCAATTGGGCACTGAGGTCGTTTGCCATGCCCACCAGTCTAGTATTGATCCCGTTATGGCATTGAGAAAACGTTCTTCCGTTGTGGCGCGTAGTTGGCTCAAGCGCCTGCGCCCCTCGCACCGCGCCGAGCTAGAAAAGCTCTATGGCGGATTGCATGATCCCTCCACCGAGCCGGGGCTTACCCACATCAGCGCGTCCGGCACCGTGGACCACGATGGCCTAGACATTGCTTGGTATGAAGTAGGCCAGCAGGACGCCCCGGTGACGGTGGTCTTCATTCACGGCTACTGCCTGTCCTCAGAAGCCTATTATGACCAGGCCAATTACCTGCGCGGCCGCAATGCCCGCGCACTCTTGGTGGACCTGCGTGGGCACGGCCAGTCCTCCACGGTCGACCCAGAAGAGTGCACCGTTGACGCGTCTGCCGACGACGTCCTAGCCGTCATCCGCGAGCGCGCTCCCCACGGCAACTTGATCATCGTGGGCCATTCCCTGGGCGGCATGGTTGCCTTGAACCTCATCCGCCGTGCGCCGGCCGAGGTGTATGAGCGCATCAAGGGTGCGCTGCTGATTTCTACTTCAATGCGCCGCTTTGCCGCCAAGGGCGTGGCCCAGATTTTGCAATCCAAGTCCCTGCACGCGCTCTACCGCCTGTGCCTGCGCTTGCCCGGGCGCGTCGATAACGCTCGCTTTGAGGCTGCCCGCTTTATTGCCCCGCTTTTCGCCGCGACCCTGGCCGGCTTTCCCCAGATGGAGAAGCTGCAGTTCCACGTTGCCATGCTTCTCGATACCCCCTTGGCCTCCTACTCCGGTTTCTTCGACGATCTTCTGGAACACGCTGAGTACGGCGCCGCCGAAAGGCTGGCGAAGCTCCACGGCGAGGTAGTGGTGGGAACTTCCGATATTGTCACCCCGCGTTCGCAATCCGAAGTGCTCTGTGAGAATTGGCCCGCCGCGAGCTTGCAGACGGTGGAAGGCTCCGGGCACATGGTGATCCTCGAAGATCCTGAGGCCATCTCCGCGGCGCTCGGACGCGTCCTCGACGCGATATAGGCAGGCTGCTCGATAGAGCCACTCTCGAGGCATGAAAAAGGGCGCCGCGGCGGGAAGCCGGCGGCGCCTTACTTGTTTTGGTGCGGGGCTAGCCCGCACCAATGCGGGAATTAGTCCTCGATGTGGGTGGTAGCGGTCGGATCATCCAGCTTGAGATCCTTGGCTGCCTTCTCCACTACGGAGCGCTCAATCTTGCCCTCGCGGGCCAGGCCATCGAGTACGGCGACGACGATGGACTCGGCATCGATGTTGAAGTAGCGGCGTGCGCCTTCGCGAGTATCAGAGAAGCCGAAGCCATCCGCACCCAAGGTGATGTAGGTACCTGGGACGTACGGGCGGATCTGCTCCTGCAGCTCGGTGGTGAAGTCAGAAACACCAACGAACGGACCCTCGTAACCCTTGAGCTGGGAGGTAGCAAATGCCTCGGTCGGCTCCTCGCCCTTGCGCAGGGCCTCCTTGTTACGGCGGGCACCGTCGCGGGCCAGCTCGTTCCAGGAGGTGACGGAGAAGATGGAGGCCTTGACATCGAAGTCGTCGGCAAGCAGCTGCTGCGCGCGCAGCGCCTCGTGCACGCCCACGCCGGAAGCCAAGATATTGGCGGCAATGGAGCCGCCCTCAGCGGTGTTGAAGTGGTAAATGCCCTTGTGCAGGCCCTCCACGTCCAAGTCCTCCGGCTCGGCCGGCTGGTGCACCGGCTCGTTGTAGACGGTGAGGTAGTACATGACGGCCTCGTTGTCCTCGCCGTACATGCGCTCAATACCGCGGGAGACCAGGTGCGCAACCTCGTAGCCGAAGGCCGGGTCATAAGAAACCACGGCCGGGTTGGTAGCGGCCAGGACAGGGGAGTGGCCGTCCATGTGCTGCAGGCCCTCACCGGTCAGGGTGGTGCGGCCGGCGGTAGCGCCGATAATGAAGCCGCGGCCCATCTGGTCACCGGCCGCCCAGAAGGCATCGCCGGTGCGCTGGAAACCGAACATCGAGTAGAAGATGTACAGCGGAATCATGGCCTCGCCTTGGGTGGCGTAGGACGTAGCTGCCGCGGTGAAGGAGGCAGCGGCGCCGGCCTCGGAAATGCCCTCGTGCATGATCTGGCCGTCGGTAGCCTCGCGGTAAGAAAGCATCAGGTCATGGTCCACCGGCACGTAGTTCTGGCCGCGCGGGTTCCAGATCTTCATGGTGGGGAACCAGGAGTCCATACCAAAGGTGCGGGCCTCGTCCGGAATGATCGGCACAACGCGCTTGCCCAGCTCCTTGTTGCGCATGATCTCCTTGAAGGTGCGCACCAAGGCCATGGTGGTAGCTACTTCCTGCTTGCCGGAACCCTTACGCACGGAGCGCAGCTTATCCAGTGCCGGTGCCTCGAGCGGGGTGAAGTCCTCACGGCGCTCCGGCAGGAAGCCGCCGAGCTCTTTACGACGCTCCAGCATGTACTTGATCTCCGGAGAATCCTTGCCCGGGTGGTAGTACGGCGGCAGGTACGGATCCTTTTCCAGTTCCTCATCGGAGAACGGAATCTCCTGCTTATCGCGGAAGCGCTTCAGGTCATCCAGGGTCAGCTTCTTCATCTGGTGGGTAGCGTTGCGGCCCTCAAAGTTGTGGCCCAGACCGTAGCCCTTAATGGTGTGTGCCAGGATGACGGTTGGCTTGCCGGTGCCCTTGTTCTCCAGCGCGCGAGCGTAGGCGGCGTAGACCTTGCGGTAATCGTGGCCGCCGCGGCGCAGTGCCCAAATCTCATCATCGGACATGTCCTCCACCAGCTTGGCCGTGCGCTCATCGCGGCCGAAGAAGTGCTCACGTACATAGGCGCCATCGTTGGCCTTGAAGGTCTGGTAGTCACCATCGGAGGTGGTGTTCATGACGTTGACCAGGGCACCCTCGGTGTCCTTTTCCAGCAGCTTATCCCAGCCACGGCCCCAAATAACCTTGATGACCTCCCAGCCGGCGCCGCGGAAGAAGGACTCCAGCTCCTGGATAATCTGGGTATTGCCGCGAACCGGGCCGTCAAGGCGCTGCAGGTTGCAGTTGACCACGAAGGTCAGGTTATCCAGCTCGTAGAGGGATGCGATCTGCAGCAGACCGCGGGATTCTGGCTCGTCCATCTCGCCATCGCCCAAGAAGGCCCATACGTGCTGGTTGGAGGTGTCCTTGATGCCGCGAGTCTCCAGGTACTTATTAAAGCGTGCCTGGTAGATAGCGTTAATCGGGCCCAAGCCCATGGACACGGTGGGGAATTCCCAGAACCATGGCATCAGGCGCGGGTGCGGGTAGGACGGCAGGCCTTCGCCCTCACCGCGAGAGACCTCTTGGCGGAAGCTATCCAGATCCTTTTCAGTCAGGCGGCCTTCCATGTATGCGCGCGCGTACATGCCTGGGGAAGCGTGGCCCTGGAAGAAGACCTGGTCGCCGCCCGAAGGATCGTCCTTGCCCTTGAAGAAGTGGTTCAGGCCGACCTCATACAGCGGGGCAGCGCCTGCGTAGGTGGAGATGTGGCCGCCCACGCCAATGCCCGGGCGTTGTGCGCGGTGCACCATGATGGCTGCGTTCCAGCGGATCCAGCGGCGGTAGCGCTTTTCCAGCTCCTCATCACCCGGGAACTCCGGCTCCATGGTGGTGGGGATGGTGTTGACGAAGTCCGTAGACGTCAACGACGGCACCTCAACGCGCTTCGCAGTAGCGCGCTCGAGCAGGCGCAGCATCAAGTAGCGTGCGCGCTCCGGATCGGAGTGGTCCAGCAGACCATCGAGGGAGTCCATCCACTCGCGGGTCTCTTCTGGATCATTATCGTGAAGATACGATGCAACGCCGTCGCGGATGAGGGGGAAGTTGGAGTCGCCCTGGTGGGCGTCCTTCTCGGCCATTTAAACCTCCTATTTAAGGGTCTGCACAGTTTGCCTACTAGGATACGCGCTCACAGATCCACAGTCGTTGTGAAGTCCGACTTAAGGGGACGTGCGGTACGTTACATTGCCATAACCAGTACCTTTGCAAAGTTTGTTGGGGTAAAAGAGGGTAGTTTGCTAACTCTGTGGAGCCAGCTGCGTTGGTGGCAGGGCCTGCAAAATGGGGGAATTGCGGCCCTTAGGCGGGTAAAAGGGGCCGGTGGACGTTAAAATGCTTCTATTAAGCCGCGATTTACCCGCAGGATGCGGGCGATACGCGGACCAGACATTCACTAAAATAGGAAGGAAATGCATAGTGGCTGACGCTGCAGTCAAGCTCGGAATCAAGGAAGGGCAAATCGCCCTGGAGCTTGGTTGGGACGAGGATTGCGATACCGCAATCTCTGAATCGATCGAGGCCGTGCTCGGCGATGACTTCTTGGAAGAAGAAAATGACGAGCTGTGCGATGTAGTCCTTCTTTGGTGGCGCGAAGAAGACGGCGACCTTGTGGATGGACTGGTGGACGCGAGCCGCCCGCTGGCCGATAACGGTGCAGTCTGGCTGCTTACCCCAGGTGCCGGCAAGCCAGGAACCGTAGAGCCTGGGCTCATCTCTGAGTCCGCTCAGCTGGCAGGCCTAGTGCAGACCAAGGCGGAGCGCCTAGGCGAGTGGCAAGGCTCGTGCTTGGTGCAGCGCGGCTACACCAAGAAGTAGGGCTTTACCTGCCGATTTGTGTTGCTTTAGCAACCTGCGCTACTGTTTCTAACAGCGCAAGAGCGCATGCGGCTTTAGCTCAGCTGGAAGAGCAATTGGTTTACACCCAATAGGTCGGGGGTTCGATCCCCTCAGGCCGCACAAGGTCAGAGCCCCTTTTCGAGAAATCGGAAAGGGGGGTTAAGGGTCAAAATGTGTGTCTGGCTCGGCGTGTCGCGGGGGTTAGATTTGGCCTTTTTGAATGCCGATTGAGTGGGTGTAGTCGGTGTCGATAGCGTTGTCGTAGAGGGCTGGGCG
>NZ_JAKRNA010000034.1:0-19981 GCF_022347435.1 Corynebacterium sp. ACRPE
CTATGCGGGCGGTGATATGCGAAAGCGCCGCCGGCTTCGAGAGCCAGCGGCGCCGATAGTGCGCCCGGTGAGACTTGAACTCACACGTCATAAGACACTAGAACCTAAATCTAGCGCGTCTGCCAATTCCGCCACGGGCGCGGGGGACTTGCCATAGTGTACACGGCACGCCGTCAATCCAGAAACCAGGGGTGTTCTGTTTTCCGGCCGCTGGTGGGTAGGGTGGAACGCGTGAGCACTCAAGAGGAAAAGAAGAACAAGCGCATGCAGGTGCGGTGGTGGCACATCCTCCTCATCGCGTTTTTCGTCGTGCTCTTCCTATTCCTGGCCTATTGGCAATGGACGCGCTTCCGCTCCGGCTCGGGCACCTTCCAAAACTTGGGCTATGCCTTCCAGTGGCCACTGTTCGCCGTGTTCGTGGTCTATGCCTATCGCACCACGCTGCGCTATGAAAACGAGCGCCTCGCGGCCGAGGAAGAAGCCCGCGACATGGATAGCACCGTCACTGAGGCCCCGGCTGAGTCTCCCGCACAGCCGCAGGCAGATACCAAAATCGATGAGGATTTCCTGCCCCAGCGGCCGCAGATAGATGTGGAAACGTTCAACGCCATGAATACCCCGCGCCGCCGGCGCGGCGAGAATGAAGAAAGCTGATTATGACCAATAAAGTTCACCCCGCCCGCCAGGCCCGCATCCGCGGACCTTTGAAGTTTTTCTCCATCGCGGCCACCGTGACCGGTGTCTTCCTGATTATCCTGGTCATCCGCATGGTCTGCCAGTACCTCATCGGCATGGAGATCCCAGAGTGGGCCACCTATATCGCGATCGTGCACGGCATCGCGTACATGACCTACCTGCTGTCCATCCTCATCCTCGGCCCGCGCGCGCTGTGGCCGGTGGGCAAGCTCTTTACCACCGCCCTTGCCGGCGTGGTGCCCTTCCTGTCCTTCTGGATGGAGCACAAGCGCCGCAAGGAGATTAAGGAGGAGTTCCAGCTTTAGGAACTACGAACCAGCTCCGCGATGGCGGGGACTAGTTGACTTAGAGCGCGGCCGCGATGCGAGACCGCGTTCTTTTCTTCTGAGACCATCTCCGCGGCCGACCGGGACTCGCCTTCTGGCTGAAAGAGCGGGTCATAGCCAAAGCCGTTGTCCCCGCGCGGCTCGCGCAGGAAGCGGCCTTCCCAGCGGCCCTCGGCCACGTGCTCGGTGCCATCGGGAGTCACGAGCGCGCAGACGGAGACAAAGGCGGCGGCGCGGCGCTCATCGGGGACATCGGCCATCTGTGCCAAGACCAGGTCATTATTGGCCTGGTCATTGCCGTGCTGGCCGGACCAGCGGGCGGAAAGCACGCCGGGCATGCCGTTGAGCTCTTCGATGGCCAGGCCGGAATCATCCGCGATGGTGGCAAAGCCGGTCGCGGCCGCGCCGGCGCGGGCCTTGATGAGCGCGTTATCGGCAAAGGTGCGGCCGTCTTCCACCGGCTCTGGGTAGGGCTCCACGGCGGATAGCGGGCGCAGCTCGACGCCCTCGATGCCGGCGTCGGCCAGGATGCGCTCCAGCTCCGCGAGCTTCTTCGGGTTATTGGACGCGACGAGAATTACCACCCCAGCGCCGCCTTCTGTGCGGCAATGAGCTCGCGGCAGCCCTTCTGGGCTACGTCTAGCATCTCGTTGAGCTCCTCGCGACCAAAGAGTCCGTGCTCGCCGGTGCCCTGGATTTCCACGAAGTCACCGGATTCCTGCATCACCACGTTGAGGTCGACCTCGGCGCGGGAGTCTTCCTCATAAGGCAGGTCGAGGCAGATTTCGCCATCAATGATGCCAACCGAAACCGCGGCGATGGGATCGAGCAGCGGCTCGCCGGGGACGACGCCCTCGGCCTTGAGGTGTGCGATGGCGTCGGCAAGCGCAACATAGGCGCCGGTGATAGACGCAGTGCGGGTGCCGCCATCAGCCTGGAGGACGTCGCAGTCGAGCTGGATGGTGTTCTCGCCCAGCTCCTCCAAGTCCACCGCGGCGCGCAGGGAGCGGCCGACGAGGCGGGAAATCTCATGGGTGCGGCCCTTGACCTTGCCCTTCATGGATTCGCGCGGCATGCGGTCATGGGTGGCAGAAGGCAGCATGGCGTACTCGGCGGTAAGCCAGCCTTCGCCCGAATCACGCTTGAAGCGCGGCACGCCATATTCCACAGATGCGGTGCACATGACGCGGGTATTGCCAAACTCCACCAGCACCGAGCCGGCCGGGTTGGTGGTGAAATTGCGGGTAATGCGGACGCTGCGCATCTGGTCGAGCGCGCGCCCATCGGCACGAGTAAATTCAGTCATGCCGTCCAGCGTATCTTAGAACTCCATCCCCGCGGCGCCGAGGACAATCTCTCCATCGAATTCGGAGCGGGCTGCCTCCAAAGTTGCTTGCGCATCGCCCCACGGTTGAATGTGGATGAGCACCAGCTTGCCCACACCCGCCTCGCGTGCCGCCCTACCGGCTTCCGCGCCCGACATGTGCATGTCCGGCGCCTTGCCCTCCGAGGTCTCGCCCCAGGCCGCCTCGCAGAGGAAGATGTCGGCACCACGGGCGGCTTCGACAAGCGCGGGCGTATACGAAGAGTCACCGGAATAGGTAATAATCTGGCCCGTCTTCGTATGCTCCACGCGCAAGGCATAGGCCTCTACCGGGTGGTTTACCGCGAAGGGGGTGATATAGACATCATCTACCAGCTGGCGCTCGCCCGGCTCCCAGGCACTAAAGGCGAAGGTATCGGACATGTCATCGATGCCATCGACCTCATCGGAGGACAGGCGACCCAGGTGCGTGGGCGTAGCCTTCGGCCCGAAGCACATATTGCGCGAAGCCGCCGGCGCCGTGGGATGGAAGCGGCGCCACACCATCAGGGAAGGAAAATCCAGGCAGTGATCGGCATGCAAATGGCTAAAGGCCACGTGCGCATCACAAGGATCCTGCTGCTGTTCCAGCTGCGCCAAGGTGCCAGGGCCCATATCGAGGACGATGGACGGCGCATTATCGAAGGACAGCAAGTAGCCTGAGGCGGGATTCTGGGCGGTGGGGACGCTACCGGAGCAGCCTAGGATGGTCAGCTTCATGGGCTCAATAGTTCCATGAAATCACCCCGCATGCGTACTCAACGTGCAAACGGGGGAGAAATTGCACTTCCTTATGCAATCTGGGGGCCGAGAAAGCGCGTGGCAAGGCGGGCAAAGGCCTCTGGGTCGCCGGTAGATTCAAAAGTGTGGACCGGCTGATTATCTGCGGGGGCCAACATATCCGTTTCCGTGAGAATCCGCATCACATCCTTGGTGGTCTCCTCTGAGGAGGTCACCAGCGAAACATTATCGCCCATCGCCAGCTGGATAATGCCGGTCAACAGCGGATAATGCGTGCAGCCCAACACCAGCGTGTCTACCCCTTGCGCTTGCAGCGGGGCCAGGTAGCCCTCTGCGACGCCGAGAATCTGGCGGCCGGCGGTAATGCCCCGCTCGACAAAGGGAACAAAGTCCGGGCAGGCGGTGGCAAAGGCCTGCACCTTGGGGTTGAGTGCGAATAAGTCTTGATAGGCGCCAGACTTGATGGTGCCTTCAGTGCCGATGACGCCGATTTTTCCATTGCGCGTGGTGGACATGGCACGGCGCACCGCGGGCTGGATGACCTCCACGATGGGGATATCGTAGCGCTCGCGCGCATCGTGCAAGAAGGCGGCGGTGGCGGTATTGCACGCGATGACCAGCATCTTGCAGCCGCGTTCCACCAGCCGATCGGCCACGTCTTGAGAAAAGGCGCGGACTTCAGAGATGGGCCGCGGGCCATAAGGGCTGTGGGCGGTATCGCCGGTATAGATGACGGATTCGTGCGGCAGCTGTTCCATCACCGCGCGGGCCACGGTGAGCCCGCCCACGCCGGAATCAAAGATGCCGATGGGAGAGGTCGCAGTTGGCATTAGCGCTTCACTGCCTTAACCGGGTCGTCCGAGGTAATGGTCATACCGGCGAGGATTCCGCCGATGGCACCGAAGAGGTGGCCCTGCCAGCTCACGCCCTCGTAGACGGGCAACACGCCCCATACCAAGCCGGAGTAGGCGAAGCCGAGCACGATGCCCAAGATGGTCTGGATGAGCGAGCGGTTAAAAATTCCGCGCACAATCAGATATGCCAGCCAGCCATAGACCAAGCTGGAAGCACCGATATGGGAGGTACCGGGGCCGCCGATAAACCAGGTTCCAAGACCCGCGACCAGCGTGGTGATCAGCGTGACCTCCCACCAGGCCTTGCGGCCGGACAGACCGATGAGGAAGCAGAAGATGGCGCCGGGCACCGAGTTAGACATCAAGTGCTCAAAGTTGGCGTGGAGCAGCGGGGCGGTGACAATGCCCCAGATGCCATTGAAATCCAGCGGGCGAATGCCGTAGTTAGAAAGCTGGCCACCAAACAGGAAGGCGTTGATGATGTGGACCGCCCACTCCACCACGAGAAAGCCAATGGCTATAGAAAAGCCGGTGGTGATGCGGCCACTGCGGGTGTAGTTCTTGGAATCGCCGCGATTGACCTGGCCCGTGGGCGCCGGCTGGTAGTTAGATGTTCCACCTAAAGTCATAATGCGCCTTATCTTAGTCCAGCAGATCGCGGTACGCGCTCAAGCCTAGGCCGGGGTCGGCGGCGGTGACCGCGTTGACGATGGCTTCTTCCACGGCGTCGGCGGCCGCGGCGCACAGCTGGGTTATCACCTGCGTGCTCAGTTCGGCCGGGCGCTCGGCAGTGGACAAGGCGAAAATCGTGTCCCCATCCAGCGGCGAATGCGCAGGGCGTACAGCGCGGGCGATGCCGTCGTGGGCAGTCATGGCCAGGCGCTGGGCTTGGGCGGTGGTAACGGGGGCGTCGGCAAGCACGGCGCCAATGGTGGTATTGAGCTTGGACTCCGCTGGGTGCGGCAAGGCGCGGTAGGCGGCAGCATTGACCGGGGTGTGCCCCGGCGCGCCGTACAGCCGGCCGGACTGCGGCTCGATGACCTCGCCCACGGGGTTGGCAACCATCGCGGCGCTGACCTCGTAGTCACCCACCCGGCGCGTGGCCAGCCCGAAGCCGCCGCGCAGTTTGCCAGCAGTAGCACCCACGCCGGCTCCCACCGACCCCATGGATTCGTCGCTGCCCGTGAATGCGGCTCGCAGCGCGGCTGCGCCTTCCTCCGGACCGGGACGGGAAGGCCCGACCAGCAGATCAAAAATCACGGCGCCGGGAACGATAGGCACGCGCGGCCCAGGCTTGTCCTCCCCGAAGACGGGAAAGCCGATCCCTTGCTCTGCCAGCTCATTCATCACGCCGTCGGCAGCGGCCAAGCCAAAGGCGGAGCCGCCTGCTAACACCACGGCGTGGACGCGCTCGACCGTATTGTGCGGCTGTAAAAGGTCCGTTTCGCGGGTGCCTGGGCCGCCGCCGCGCACATCGACGCTGCCGAGCGCTCCGCCCGGCCCGCAGTAGAGCACTGTGACTCCGGTATCGGTGCCGCTATAGTGCCCGATGCTCATGCCGTCCGGCATTAGTCCATCAACACCTGCAGCAGCGAATCCTGGCAAAAAGCCAGCCACTCCACGAGGCTATCGCGGTCAGACATCAGGTTGTCATCGGCCACATCGCCCGCCGCGACAAAGAGGCGGAGGTCGTTGAGGCCAGCGACGAAGGCCTGGGCCTCTTGTTCGTTGATGGTGACCTCTACCCCACCGGTAGGTCCGAGGGCAGAGCCAATCACCTGCAGGTTTTCCAGCTTGGCGCGCGCAATGTCGTTTTCATGCAGGGAACGCAGCAATGATGCATCGCCTTCATATTCCTCATCGCCGGGCATTTCAAAGTCCGGGAAGAGACGGGCCAGCGAGGGATCATCCGGGGCCTCGGTATGGCCGGTGGGCATGTCCAGCATTTCCGCCAGCTCGTCCTTGGGCGCGGACTGGGCGCGCTTAATGATCGCCTCAGAGACGGTGGCGGTGAGATCGCCCAGGACCTCGCGCTCCATTGGTTCGAATACGGCCGTGATCTTCGGCGCGCGCATGAGGGACTTCTTTTTCTTCCACGGTTGCATCTATTTAACCTGCCTGCTGCATCGTTGCCCACAGACCGGCGATCTGGAGCTTTTTCACGTCCGCTTCAATCTTGTCGCGCTCGCCGCTGGACACGGCGGCTTTACCCTCGGTGTGGACCTGCATCATGAGTTCATTGGCCCGCTTCTTGTCATAGCCCAACACTGTTTGGAATACATAGGACACGTAGCTCATCAAGTTGACGGGGTCATCCCACACGATGCACATCCACGGCAGGTTCTCGCTCGTGGCTACGTCTACGTCGAGTTCTTCATCCAATTCGGGCGTAGCCATCGGAGAGCTCATCCGGACTACAGGAAATTGCGCCTTCATGCCCTCTAGCCTAACCATATTTGGGAATCTATTGTGGGCCCGCGCAATCTGGCTTCGCACATTCCGGCGCCAAAGAATCTAAACCCCTGAAAACCACCTAGTCAGTGGGTATTATCACTCCCGTGAATGACAAAGCTATCCCTAATGATCGCTCTACTGCACTGCTCACGGATAAATATGAGCTAACGATGCTCCAGGCCGCGCTGCGCGATGGCTCGGCAAACCGCCAGGTCACCTGCGAGGTATTCAGCCGCCGCCTGCCCAATGAGCGCCGCTATGGCGTAGTTGCCGGCACCGAACGCGTCCTGCGCGCAGTGGAGGATTTCCGCTTCTCGGCCAATCAGTTAGCGGAGATGGACTTCCTGGATGAGCAGACTAAGGAGTACCTGCGCCACTACCGCTTTTCCGGGCAGATTGACGGTTACCGCGAGGGCGAGCTTTATTTCCCCAACTCCCCCATCCTGACGGTGCGCGGCACCTTTGGGGAATGCTTGGTTCTTGAGACCGTCATCTTGTCCATCATGAACGCCGATTCCGCGGTGGCTTCGGCCGCCTCCCGCATGGTCACGGCAGCCGACGGCCGCCCCATTATCGAGATGGGCTCGCGCCGCACCCACGAGTATGCGGCGGTAACCTCCGCCCGCGCGGCCTACCTGGCCGGCTTCAATGCCACCTCCAACTTGGAGGCGGGCTACCGCTACGGCATTCCGGTCTCCGGCACTGCCGCCCACTCCTGGACCTTGGCGCATACCAACCCGGATGGTACCCCGAATGAAGAGGCCGCCTTCCGCTCCCAGATCGACACCCTTGGCGTAGACACCACGCTTTTGGTCGATACCTATGACATCACCAAGGGCGTCGAGACCGCAGTGAAGGTAGGTGGACCGAAGCTCGGCGGCGTTCGCATCGATTCCGGTGACCTGGGTGCGGTTACCCGCCGCGTGCGCAAGCAGCTGGATGATTTGGGCAATCACAACACCAATATCGTGGTATCTTCCGACCTTGACGAGTTCGCCATCGCCGGCCTGCGCGGCGATCCGGTAGACGTCTACGGCGTCGGCACGTCCGTAGTAACCGGCTCCGGTGCGCCCACCGCGGGCATGGTCTACAAGGTCGTAGAGGTAGACGGCATCCCAGTGGCGAAGCGCTCTTCCTCCAAGCAATCCGTCGGCGGTGCCAAGCGGGCGCTGCGCACCTACCGTTCCTCGGGTGTGGCGGTAGAAGAGATCGTCTACCCCTTCGACGCACCAGCGCCGGATACCGGCCAGCTCGATACCCGCGAGATGACCATTCCCCTCATGCGCGATGGCCACATCGTCGACGGGCTGCCTGATCTGCATGCCTCCCGCGAGTATTTAGATCAGGCCCGCAAGACCCTGCCATGGGAAGGCCTGGCGCTCTCCCGCGATGAAGCGGCCGTGCCCACGCGGATGGTGGGCTTTAAAAAGTAGGCCGCTAGACTGTGTGGGGTGAGTGAGCACGCAGATGAGCCCCTAAACCTCGACACGGAAACGCTGCTGGGAAAGGCCGTTGATGCGCTGGGCGGCAGCCGGCGCGAAGGCCAGGTGCGCATGGCCACGGCCGTCTCGGCCGCGCTCGAAAAGGAGCGCCACCTAGCTGTGCAGGCCGGTACCGGTACCGGTAAATCCCTGGCCTACTTGGTCCCGGCTATCCGGCATGCGATGAACTCGGGGTCCACCGTCATCGTCTCCACCGCGACCCTAGCCTTGCAGCGCCAGCTGGTGGAGCGCGATCTGCCGCGGCTTACTAAGGCCCTCGCCCCTGTGATGGAGCGTACGCCCACCTTCGCCATCATGAAGGGCCGCAATAACTACCTGTGCATGAATAAGATTGCGGCTACCCCGGATGACCCGGAAGCTCTTATCGACGAATCCGAGATCTCCCACCGCGGCAAAGCCGTGCGCCGCATCCACGAGTGGGCGCAGGAAACCGACACCGGTGACCGCGATGACCTAGAGCCTGGCGTACCGGACTTGGTATGGCGGGCGGTATCGGTCACCTCCAACGAGTGCTTGGGCGCGTCGCGCTGCCCGCACGGGCCGGATTGCTTTGCGGAAGAGGCTCGCAGGGCGGCTGCCGACGTCGACATCGTGGTCACCAACCACGCCATGCTCGCCATCGACTCGGTTTCTGAGGCAAATATCTTGCCGGAGCACGACGTCGCCATTATCGATGAGGCCCACGAGCTCGACGGCCGCATCACCTCCGTATCTACCGCGGAGATTACTACCCGCGCCATCAAGATGGCCGCCAACCGCGCGAAGTCGCTGGGTAATGCCGGCAGTCTCTCGGACTTGGCCGAGGAATTTGATGACCTGATGAAAATCCAGGAGCCAGGCCGTTGGACCGACTTGGATGAAACCTCACAGGGGCACCTGCGCGCGCTTGCCGACGAATTCCTGCGCGTTAAGTCCCTCATTTCTCGCGCCCCAGAAGGCGAAGCCACCGACGACCCAGAGAAAAACGCCGAGCGCCAAAACTTGAGCAACCACCTTTCCGACCTAGCGCAGGCCGTGGCGCGCATGCTGGAGGTTTTCGCCACCGATGACCCGGCCAAGCAAGACGACGTCGTCTGGCTCGAGCGCGATCCGCGCAGCGACGCCGAGACCCTCGCCGTGGCGCCCCTGTCCATCGCCCACATGCTGCGCGAGAACCTCTTTGGGGAGCAGACGGTGGTGCTGACCTCGGCCACCCTCGCCCTCGGCGGCCGCTTCGATGCCATGGCCGCCCAGTGGGGCATGCCGAGTGGTACCTATGACACCTTGGATGCGGGAACGCCCTTCGATCCAGCCAAATCCGGCATCCTGTATACCGCCAAGCACCTCCCCGCGCCGGGCCGCGATGGTCTGCCCAAAGAAACCATCGATGAGATCTACGAGCTCATTATGGCCGCCGGCGGGCGCACGCTTGGTCTGTTCTCCTCCCGCCGCGCGGCGGAAGAGGCGGCCACCGCCCTCAAGCCGCGCATCCCCTTTGACCTCTTCGTACAAGGCGAGGATTCCATCGGCGCCCTGGTAGAAAAATTCTCCCAGAAGGAAAACTCCTGCCTCTTCGGCACGCTTACCCTGTGGCAAGGCGTGGACGTGCCGGGGCCGGCCTGTTCGCTGGTCATCATCGACCGCATTCCGTTCCCCCGACCGGACGATCCCCTGATGCAGGCGCGCGCCCAAGCCGCCGATGCTGCGGGCCGCTCCGGATTCATGGAGGTCTCCGCCAACCACGCCGCCTTGCTCATGGCCCAGGGCGCAGGCCGCCTGCTTCGCCACGTGACCGACCGCGGCGTGGTGGCCGTGCTCGATAACCGCTTGGAGTATAAGCGCTACGGCAGCTTCCTCAAGGCCTCCATGCCACGCTTTTGGCAAACCACCGACGCGGACACAGTGCGCGGCGCGCTTAAGCGATTGGTCGCCGCAGGGCGCACACGGTAGCCGAGTCCGGCGCAATCTCCGTGAACCCGGCGTCCACGATCACCACGGCGCCGTCCTGCGCGCAGGCCGTGCGAAAATCTTCGCCGGACACCTCGCACACCGAAAGCTCAAAACCGGTATCGGCCCAAGCACGAGCCTCCTCCACCGACATCGCCGCAGCGAGCATCATCGAACCGTGGCCCACCTGCGCTGCGGCCTTGCCCGCAGACATGTCGAGGCTGCGGTCGACGTAGATGACGGGGGCGTCGCCAAGCGGGGCTCCCGGCTCATCATAGGCAAGGTCAGTGTGACCGATCTGCAGCTTGCCGATGAGCGGATCCACCTCCCCCACGGCCGAAGGCGCGAAGGCCCGGGCACGGTCCGCCACAGTCACGCCCGGCAGGCTCTGCACATCGCGCCAGGCCTTATTGCGCGCCCGGCGGGCGATTTTGCGGATGCGGTGGCCATACCACTGTCCCAGGGCGTGGGCGAAGGCCCCGTCCTCCCCCGCGCGCTCGTCCAAGCACACGGCCACAACGGCGCTGGCGGCCGCCTCCAGCACCTCCGTGCGCGCCGGCGGCTCCTGCTTTGGCAGGTTAAGCACAATCTGCATCGCTTGGATGGTGGCGGGCTCGTCGGGGTTTTCTGGGTCATCGCGCCACGAACGCGAATCACATGCCTCCACCAAACGCTGGTGGGCTACTTCAAACTTATCCACGAACAACCTCCTCGGCCGGAATTCCCAAAATCTGTAGTACCTCATCCAACCGCCGGTGATTTACCGAGGTATCCGCCACCTCTTGCAGCGCCGGCTTAGCGTTAAAGGCGATGCCCAGCCCCGCGGCGGTAATCATATCGATGTCATTGGCGCCGTCGCCCACGGCGACCGTCTGGCGCATGCTCACGCCGGAATCCGCGGCGAACTCCCGCAGGAATTCCTCCTTGGCCTTGCGGTCAACCACCTTGCCGGTTACGCGGCCGGTGAGCTTGCCATCGGCGATCTCCAAGGTATTGGCGCGGACGTAATCTAAGTGCATTTCTGCGGCTAGGCCCTCTAGAACTTGGATGAACCCACCGGAGACCACAGCGGTGCGATAACCGATGTGGTTGAGCGTGGCAATGGTCTCGCGGGCACCGGAGGTCAGCTGAATCTCGCGGGCTACCTCATCGATGATGGAAGCATCCAGGCCGGCCAGAACGGCCACGCGCTCGCGTAGGGACTCCTCAAAATCCAACTCGCCGCGCATAACCCGGGCCGTAATGGCGGCAACCTCTTCCTCTTTGCCGGCGTGCGCGGCTAGCATCTCGATGACCTCGCCTTGGATGAGGGTGCTATCGCAGTCGAAGCAGACGAGGCGTTTGGAGCGTCGGCCCAGACCCGCAGGTTCGATGGCAATGTCGATACCAATCTGCTGTGCTAGCTCTGCCAGCGCTTGGCGCACAGGTGCCGCGGAACCATCGAGGGACAAGAAAAGCTCCAGGCCGGTGAGCGGGGAGGTCGACAGCCCGCGGATGCGGTCGATATTGGTATCGAAGTTGGCCAGTACGCGGGCGACCTCCTCTACGTGGTGGGCGGTGACTTCCGTTCCCATGAGAACCACCACATGCGTGGAGCGAGCTCGCGCGCTAGATTCCTCCTCCCGCACGTCCACGGATACCTGTTGCCCGTAGATGCTCAAGGTATTGCGCAACCCCTGTGCAATCTGATCGGCGCGCGTACGGGGAATGCGGGTATGGGCAGCAAGGGTGATGCGGCCGGAAAAGATGGCCTGTTCGACGTCGACAAGCGCGGCGTTATAAGACGCTAACACGCGGAAGAAGGCCGCCGAGACCCCAGGCTTGTCCGGCCCGGTGGTGGTAATAACGGCATAGGTATCAGCTTGGGTACTCACGCCGCCCATTATCGCACGTAGGGCAAACAAGATACGCCAAAGCCGCCTCCCACGGCCCTTGGCGGGCTGGGAGGCGGCTTAAGTCAGGAGTGCTTTAGCGAGTTATATCGCTTTAGTGGCTACCCACGTGTGCTTCTTCGCGCATGCGCTGAACCATGTGCGGGTAGTGCAGCTCGAAGGCCGGACGCTCGGAGCGGATACGCGGCAGCGAAACGAAGTTGTGGCGCGGCGGCGGGCAGGAGGTTGCCCACTCGAGGGAGTTGCCGTAGCCCCATGGGTCATCCACGGTAACGATCTCGCCGTAGCGCCAGGACTTGAAGACGTTCCACACCAGCGGGATAACGGAAGCGCCGAGGACGAAGGAGAAGATGGTGGAAATCTGGTTGAAGACCGTGAAGCCATCGGACTCCAAGTAGTCAGCGTAACGACGCGGCATACCCATGTTGCCGACCCAGTGCTGAACCAGGAAGGTGCCGTGGAAGCCGATGAAGGTCAACCAGAAGTGAATCTTGCCCAGACGCTCGTCCAGCATGCGGCCGGTCATCTTCGGGAACCAGAAGTACAGGCCGGCGAAGGCGGAGAACACAACCGTACCGAACAGGGTGTAGTGGAAGTGCGCAATTAGGAAGTAGGACTCAGCCAGCTGGAAGTCCAGGGCCGGGGATGCCAGCATAACGCCGGTCATGCCGCCGAACAGGAAGGTAGCCATGAAGCCCATGGCGAAGATCATCGGGGTATCCCAGGTGATATGGCCCTTCCACATGGTGCCCACCCAGTTGAAGAACTTAACACCGGTTGGAACCGCAATCAGGAACGTCATGAAGGAGAAGAACGGCAGCAGGATAGCGCCGGTGACGAACATGTGGTGTGCCCACACAGCCATGGACAGGGAGCCGATGGCCAGCAGTGCGAAGACCAGGCCGATGTAGCCGAAGACCGGCTTGCGGGAGAAGACCGGAACGACCTCAGACACAACGCCGAAGAACGGCAGCGCGAGGACGTAAACCTCAGGGTGGCCAAAGAACCAGAACAGGTGCTGCCACAGGATGCCGCCACCATTAGCGGAATCGTAGATGTGGCCGCCCAGCTTGCGGTCATACAGAACGCCCAGTGCCGCAGCGGTCAGCAGCGGGAAGATCATCAGCACGATGGCGGACGCGGTAAACACAGCCCAGCTGAAGACCGGTAGACGGAACATCGTCATGCCCGGTGCGCGCAGGGTCAGGATGGTCGTAATCATGTTGACAGCGGAGGCAATGGTACCGACACCGGTAGCGCCCACGCCGACGATCCACATATCAGCGCCGATGCCCGGGGTGTGGACACCATCAGCCAGCGGCATGTACATGGTCCAGCCGAAGTCAGCCGCACCACCTGGGGTAACGAAGCCCAGCAGCATCACGGTGCCGCCCAGCAGGGTAACCCAGAAGCCGAAGGCGTTCAGACGCGGGAAGGCCACGTCCGGCGCACCAATCTGCAGCGGCAGGATGTAGTTACCAAAGCCCCACACGACTGGGGTCGCAAACAGCAGCAGCATCACGGTGCCGTGCATGGTGAACAGCTGATTGAACTGCTCATTGGACAAGAACTGGAGACCCGGGGTGAACAGCTCCGCGCGGATCAACAGTGCCATAAAGCCACCGAGGAAGAAGAAGCTGAAGGACATGATCAAGTACATGATGCCCAGCTGCTTGTGGTCGGTGGTGGTTAGAAATACCCAAGCCTTTGAACCGGTCTTCGCGTTACCGGTTGGCTCTGGACGTGTGGGGGCGACGTAATCGTCGACCCGTGGCGCCACAGCGGTCATAAAATCCTCCTGAATAACAAAGTGTCTGTGGACAGACTCCACCTACACCTAGGTTTACTCGCCTTATATTAGGCCATTTTCCCCTGTTCTTTCCAGCTTCCCCCAATACTTCGCCACAAGGCCAAGCCTCACCACTGACCACATCTGCCACATTGCCCCTGCACGTGGCGCGGCCACTATTTCCACCGACGGTTTTCGCCAAAGATCCAGCGTGCTATATGTCACAGCCGCGCCGAATTGTGCGGGCCCAAAACGCAAAAACACACCCCCGCTCGTTATCAACCTTTCGGTTGAGTTCGAGCAAAAGGTGTGCCGCTAGACCACGCTGATCAGCGGGAATGCTTAGAAGTCCCAGTCATCATCCGTGGTGTCCTCAGCCTTGCCGATGACATAGGACGAACCCGAACCAGAGAAGAAGTCATGGTTCTCGTCGGCATTTGGCGACAACGAGGACAAGATAGCCGGGGAAACGCGGGTCTCATCGGCTGGGAAGAGCCCCTCAAAGCCCAAGTTATTCAGTGCCTTATTGGCGTTGTACCGCAGGAAGCGCTTAACGTCCTCGGTCCAGCCCAGGTCATCGTAGAGATCCTCGGTGTAGTCGATCTCATTGTCGTAGAGGTCATAGAGCAAGTCGAAGGTGTATTCCTTCAGCTCCGCCTGGCGCTCTTCATCCAGCTGCTTATACGCCTGCTGGAACTTATAACCAATGTAGTAGCCATGCACAGCCTCATCGCGGATAATCAGGCGGATGATATCGGCGGTGTTGGTGAGCTTCGCGCGGGAGGAGAAGTACATCGGCAGGTAGAAGCCGGAGTAGAACAGGAAGGACTCCAGCAGCGTGGAGGCCACCTTCTTCTTCAGCGGATCATCGCCCTTGTAGTAGGACAAAATGATCTTGGCCTTCTTCTGCAGGTTCTCGTTTTCTTCGGACCAGCGGAAGGCATCGTTGATCATCGGCGTGGACGCCAGGGTCATAAAGATATTGGAATAGGACTTGGCGTGCACGGACTCCATGAAGGCGATATTGGTGTAGACCGCTTCCTCATGCAGAGTCTGGGAATCCGGAAGGAGGGAAATCGCACCCACCGTGCCCTGGATGGTATCCAGCAGCGTCAGGCCGGTAAAGACCCGCATGGTGGTTTCCTTTTCCTTCTCCGTCAGCGTCTTCCAGCTGGGCAGGTCATTGGAGACGGGGACCTTTTCTGGCAGCCAGAAATTACCGGTGAGGCGATCCCAAACCTCGAGGTCCTTTTCATCCGGGATGCTATTCCAGTTAATGGCCTTAACTGGCTTTTCATGACTAGAAACGTAGTCATCGTACTCGTGCGACACGCGGCGTCACTCCAATACATAATACGGACACTTTTAGCTCCCCAGCATACCCAATTCGCCCGCCCTCTAAATCATTGTGGTGAATGCCTCATGCCTATACTGATCCCAGCTATACCGAGTGCCCGCACAGAGAGGATTCACCCACGATGAGCGCCACCCCTCCCCTACTCGGCTCCGTGGTGGATCAACTCGGCGCGGATATAGTAAGCGGAGACATCGCCGAGGGCGAGCGGTTCCGTCTGGGGGACGTCGAAAAGCGTTTTGGCATCTCCCGCACCGTGGCCCGCGAAGCCATGCGCGCCCTGGAGCACCTCGGCATGGTCAGCTCTGGGCGCCGCGTGGGAATCACGGTGCTGCCGATGGACAATTGGGCGGTATATGACCCGGCGATCATCGGTTGGCGGTTAAACAACGACAAAACCCGCGGGCAGCAGGTGGCACGCCTCAACGAGTTGCGGCTGGGAATCGAGCCGGTGGCGGCCCGACTCGCAGCCGGCAATGCCAGCGCCGGGCAGCGGGCGGAACTACTTCGCCTCGCCGCGCGTTTAGCCGAGCTAGAGTCCACGCCTTCTCCGCGCGTGGGCGAGGAGCTGGAAACCGATCTGCGTTTCCACACCCTGATCTTGCAGGCTTCCGGCAATGAGATGCTGGCCGCGCTCGCCCCCTCGCTGGTGGCCATGCTCAAGGGCAAGTCCGTCTTTGGCTCCCGCAAGCGCGATCCCATAGGCGGGACTACACAACTGCACATGGAGCTGGCCCGGGCCATTGATGCCGGGCTTGCCGACGCCGCCGAAAGCACCTCCCGCACCATCCTCGACCGCACCCGGGCAGAAAACGGCTAAGCGCCTCGATGCACGTCCTTCCCCACGACGTGCATCGAGGCGCCCTAGCTGCGGTCTAAAGCATGCAGGATACGCAGCCCTCGATCTCGGTACCCTCCAGCGCCATCTGGCGCAGGCGGATGTAATACAAGGTCTTAATGCCCTTGCGCCACGCATAAATCTGCGCACGGTTGACATCGCGGGTGGTTGCGGTGTCCTTGAAGAAGAGCGTGAGCGATAGACCTTGGTCCACATACTTGGTGGCTACGGCATAGGTATCGACGATCTTCTCGTAGCCAATCTCATAGGAGTCCTTGAAGTACTCCAGGTTGTCATTATCCATGTGCGGCGCCGGGTAGTAGACGCGGCCGATCTTGCCCTCCTTGCGGATCTCAATCTTGGAGGCAATCGGGTGGATGGACGAGGTGGAGTTATTGATATAGGAAATCGAGCCCGTCGGCGGCACCGCCTGCAGGTTGCGGTTGTACAGGCCATGCTTGGCCACATCCTGCTTCAAGTCCTCCCAGTCCTGGGCGGACGGGGTGTGGATCGAAGAGGCGTCGAAAAGCTCCTGCACCTTCTTGGTCTTCGGCTTGAACTCTTCCGGATCGTAGCGGTCGAAGAATTCGCCGGAGGCATACTCGGACTGCGGGAACTCCGTGAAGTACTCGCCGCGCTCGCGGGCAATCTTATTGGAAGCGCGCAGCGCCGCATACAGCACGGCCGCAAAGTAGGCATTGGTGAAGTCCAAGCCCTCTTCCGAGCCATACTCGATGTGCTCGCGGCCCAAGTAACCGTGCAGGTTCATCTGGCCCAAGCCGATGGCGTGGGACTCGTCATTACCACGGCGCACGGACGGAACGGAATCGATGGAGGTCTTATCCGCCACTGCGGTCAGGCCGCGGATGGCGGTTTCCACCGTATTGGCGAAGTCCGGCGAATCCATGGTCATCGCGATATTCAGGGAACCCAAGTTGCAGGAAATATCGCTGCCCAGCTCTTCATAAGTCAGGTCCGCGTTGAATTCGGAGGCGGAGTTGACCTGCAGGATTTCCGAGCACAGGTTGGACATGTTGATCCACGAGGTCTTCACCGGATTCGCGCGGTTTACGGTGTCCTCGAACATGATGTACGGGTAACCGGACTCGAACTGCAGCTCGGCCACGGTCTGGAAGAAGTGGCGGGCGTTAATCTTCTTCTTGCGGATGCGTGGGTCTTCCACCATCTCCTCATAGTGCTCGGTGACGGAGATGTCACCGAAGGCCTTGCCATAGACGCGCTCGACGTCATACGGCGAGAAGAGGTACATATCATCATTGCGCTTAGCCAACGAAAAGGTGATATCCGGCACTACAATGCCCAGCGAGAGGGTCTTAATGCGGATCTTCTCATCCGCATTCTCGCGCTTGGTATCCAGGAAGTTCATGATGTCCGGGTGGTGCGCGTTGAGGTAGACCGCACCGGCACCCTGGCGGGCACCGAGCTGATTGGCGTAGGAGAAGGAATCCTCCAGCAGCTTCATCACGGGGATGACGCCGGAAGACTGGTTCTCAATGTGCTTAATCGGGGCACCGGACTCGCGGATATTAGACAGCAGCAGGGCCACGCCGCCGCCGCGCTTGGAAAGCTGCAGCGCGGAGTTGATGGAGCGGCCGATGGACTCCATATTGTCCTCTATACGCAGCAGGAAGCAGGAGACGAGCTCGCCGCGCTGGGCCTTGCCAGCGTTGAGGAAGGTCGGGGTAGCCGGCTGGAAGCGACCGGTCATGATCTCGTCTACGAGGTGCTCGGCCAAGCCTGCGTCGCCGTCTGCCAAGAACAGGGCGGTCATGGACACGCGGTCCTCAAAGCGCTCGAGGTAGCGGCGGCCATCAAAGGTCTTCAGCGTGTAGCTGGTGTAGTACTTATACGCGCCTAGGAAGGACTTGAAGCGGAACTTATAGGAATAAGCGCGCTTGAACAGCTCCTTAATAAAGGAGAAATCATACTGCTCGATGACCTGCGGGTCGTAGTACTTGTTATTAATCAGGTAATCGATCTTTTCTTCCAGATCATGGAAGTAGACCGTGTTTTGATTAACGTGCTGCAGGAAGAATTGGTTAGCGGCCTCGCGGTCTTTATCAAACTGAATCTTGCCGTTTGCATCGTAGAGATTCAGCATCGCATTCAGAGCGTGGTAATCCAACTGCTCTTCTGGCTTTACTGGCTCGGCGACGGTCTTCCCCAATTGCGTACTCACAGCTGACAAGGCCTTTCTTAAAAATCAGGATCTTTATTTAAGTCGTAGTGGGCGCTAGGCCGCGGCCTCGAGCCCAAGCTCGGCGGCGTTAGCCAATAAGCCTTCACGACAAATTTTTATATCGTCTTCGTTTCCCAGCAACTCGAAACGATATACATAGGGCACTTTACATTTGGCGCTGATGACGTCACCAGCCTTGCCAAAGTCGGCGCCAAAGTTGCTATTGCCACCCGCGATTACCGCGCGAATGAAACTACGGTTGTGCTCATCGTTCAGGAACTTAATTACCTGTGTGGGCACGGGCCGGGAGTTCTGGTGGTTAATGGACGCACCCCCGCCATAGGTGGGGCACACCAAAACATAGGGTTCGTTGACCTTGAGGGGCTCGTCCGTGCGGCGCAGCGGGATGCGCGCGCTAGGAAAGCCCAGTTTCTGCACGAACCGGTGCGTATTTTCCGTCGCGGAGGAAAAATACACGACCAACATCGCTACTGGCCTCCCCTATTCTCTTAAGCAGAGGCCGCTACGGAAGCCAAGCCCTTGATACGGTCAGGGCGGAAACCAGACCAGTGCTCGCCATTAGCCTCAACCACTGGGGCCTGAACGTAGCCCAGTGCCATAACGTAATCGCGGGCCTCTTCATCGGCCGAGATATCGACGAGGTCATACTCAAGGCCGGCACGGTCGAGGGCCTTCTTGGTGGCATTGCACTGGACGCATGCTGGCTTGGTGTAAACGGTGATAGACATATAGATCCTTAAAGCTCCTGCATTGAAAAATTCGTCAGAGCGGGGCGCGTTTTCCCGCCTATGCGGGCGCTTCCTGCGCCGCTCTGAGCAACATCAACGACACTATACTTTGGGGGAAATGCCCGCAACTAACACAATATGTAGTAGTTACAGCCGTGGTATTCCCAGGATGGCACACCCCCAGGCCCCACATGTTGTCCACACCTACGAACAGCCATGAAACTACACCAATGGCATTCCTGCAGGTTTACCTGGAGTTCACCATTTTGTGTGCCAAAGTTCACATTTTAGGGCTGGTACGTCACCTTAAGAGCCGACTACCGAAGGCTCGCCAGAGGCACAGGTCGCCGGGTCCGGACCCTCCCCAGGGGCGCGCTTTAGCCCAAAAATGACCTGACTCAACACCGTCGGGTCGGTCGGCAGCTTGTCGTGCCGAGGAGCCACGCCACAGACTTCGCTTAAGTCAAGGTTGACCACATCGGCGCCGTCGCCAAGCGCCAGCTGCGAAGAGCTATTCGGAGTCACCGTCGTATCCCCCGGCGAGTAAATGGAGGTATAAAGCACGCCTGGCGCGGTATCTGGCAGCGCATTGAGCCGTTTAATAAACTCCGACCCCACCACTTGCTGAATGCCGGCCGTACTTGCCATAAAAGCGGCGAGGTGCGGCGCAAAGGCAATGATTTTAGAGAGCGCCTCCCCCTGCCCGTTAAGCGTGGTGCCGTGGAAGTTGCCGCCCAGCGCTACCGCATGGGAGACATGATCCGCGCCATTGTGCATCTGGGTATAGGTCTTGATGTGCATGCCACCCTGGGAATGGCCCACCAAGTTCACCTTGTCCGACCCAGTGACCTCGCGGACATAGTCCACCTGATCCGCAATATCCGCGGCCGAATCATCCAGGTCCGCGATGGCTTTGACGCTTGGAATCATATTCTGCAAGGTCACATCATCGGCGCCGTAATCAAAGGCCCACACGCACGCCCCCTGATCTTGCAGGAGGTGGACCAAGTTTCCCCACACGGAAGCATTATTCGAGGTTCCATGCAGCAACACAACGGGCTCAGTGATGTCCCCTGAAGGCACGCAGGACGGGTCATTGATACCAAGGGACTCCGGCGCAGAGGATTCCCACTGTGGCTCTGCAGCATGCGCCACTGGGGCGGACAATCCGAGGGCGGCGGCAGTGAGCGCGGCAACGATTCGCTGGGACATAATTCTTCTTTCTCACGGCATGGATAGACAAATTAATTATATTCATACATTTGTCTTTATGTTCACTTGGATTTAAAAGAATTTA
>NZ_JAKRNA010000035.1:0-19207 GCF_022347435.1 Corynebacterium sp. ACRPE
GACGGAGACGGAGAAGGTGTGTAAGCCGTCGGAGTCTGAGGGTGGTGAGCCGTCTGAGCCGGTGGAGCCTACTCCTGGTGATGATGGTGTGGTTACGGTGACGACGACTGTTGTTGATCCTGAGGGTGAGGATTGTGAGTCGGATCCTGAGCCTGAGCCTGAGCCTGAGCCGAAGCCTTCGCCTACGACGTCTGGTTCTTCTCCTTCGTCTACGGTGACGGAGACGGAGAAGGTGTGTAAGCCGTCGGAGTCTGAGGGTGGTGAGCCGTCTGAGCCGGTGGAGCCTACTCCTGGTGATGATGGTGTGGTTACGGTGACGACGACTGTTGTTGATCCTAACGATCCAAACTGTCCGTCCGGAGGAGGCGATGAGCCTACCCCTGCGCCCTCCGAAGACCCAGACCCAACTCCGACCAATCCGGATAAATCTTCCAAATCCTTTTTGGGCTGGCTCCTGGTTCCATTGATTCCGCTGTTGTCGAGCGGTAAGAGCTCAGCGGTGCCATCCGGTAAGCCTGTCCCGCATAGCTCGGTTCCATCTACGGATGAGAAGCGCTTGGAAGAAAAGCCCCAGAAGGAAGCTGATAACGTGCTTGAGGATACTCACCAGGACGGCGAGACTAATCCTCACGGGCCGACGGAAAAGGCGCCACTAGTGGCAAAGCCTACCTCTACCCAAGGTACTCCTACCGCCCACACTGAACGATTCACTGGGTTGGCCAATACTGGTGCCTCGGTACTCGGACTCGTACTTTGTGGCCTTGCTGCAATTGCAGCTGGTCTATTCCTTGTTCGAAGGAATCGTAAATCTACTGAGAGCTAGTGAAGCTCGGCGGATAGCTCTCCAGTAGCCTAAACCGCGTCTTAAGCCGCTCAATACGAGTTGCTTGAGACGCGGTTTATTTCATTAAAAGTTGTCACAGAACGCAAGTCTCTCGGTCAGTGCAGGAAAATCACTTCTCTGAAGGAAAAGATTTCGCTGTTGCTAAGTAGTCAGGTCAGGAACCGTAACCAGCTTTTAGGGCTTTCACCGCTAGTTCAAGACGGGATTTAGCATGGAATTCACTGAGCAGGGTAGATACGTATTTCTTCACCGTGCCCGGTGCGTAGTGCGTGCTCTTGGCAATTTCTTCATTGGACTTGCCTTGGCAGACCAGGTCTAGAACCTGCTCTAAAGCAGGCGAGATATGATGATTATCTTTAAACTTCGCGGTCGTTGCTGCAGCATTAGCGTCGGCGCCCTCGGTGCTCCAATCAGGAAGCTGCTCAAATAAGCGGGTGAGGGATTGCGGGGTGACAACCGTGCCGCCGCGTACAGCCTCGCGTACGGTATCCAAGATGTAGACCGGCTTGGAGCTTTTCAAAATATAGGCTGCAGCCTTATTGGACATGACCTCTTTGAGGGTCTCATCATTGTCCATCGCGGTCATCGCGACAAAGACCGGCGGGTCTTCCATCTTGTTGACCTCGCGCAAGAGGGTAGTGCCATCCATCTCGGGCATATGGATGTCCGCGACAATGACGTCAAAGTCTTGCTCTTGCAATATATCGAGGGCGACCTTGCCATTTTCTGCGGTGGCGCGCACCTCCATGTCCTCGGCCGAGGCGAAGTAACGCCCCAAAGCTTCGAGGACAAGTGGGTCGTCATCGACGACCAAAAGGGAAGTCTTTACTTCCCGCACCATGGTGCCGGGCAGCCGAAAGCGATATCTACGGGAGATGCGTATTCCGTGATTTGTGGTAGCTCGCCAGGTGTGAGGTCAGCACCGAAGAAGGAAGAAGACAACATCAGTGGGGCGAGAAAGCTAGCGAGTGCGGCCTGCATGAGGGCGCTCCTTTTTAATGACTTGTATTTGGCAGAAACAAGCGTCAGCTTAGTGCAAGAATTAACCGCTTGCTATGCAACGTGTTGGAACTAACGCCGTTTATGGAGGCTGGGCGGCAGGGAGAGGGTCAATTCCCATCTTCCCGAATCCAAGTTTGTCTCTAAGTGTGAGTCGATCGTTGCAGCGATCCGAGTCATGGAGGACATTCCAATACCGGAGGACATAGCGGTGTTCTTGCTCGTGGGTTTTGCAATGGGATTTGTAATGGTTACGACAGTCCAGCCCAAGTGGGGGCGAACAGAAATTGTAATTTCTGCGCCCGGGGGTGAATACTTCACGGCGTTAAGGCATGCTTCCGTAGTGATAGCCGCGATGGGGTCGAGGATCTCCTGTGGGAATTCCGGTGCAAACTCCTCACCGCTTACTTCCACTATGGGCGAGCGGTTGAGACGCTGAAGGCGTTCTTCTTCCTCTGAAATGAGTTGAGCAAAACTCGTGGGCTTTGTTGTGGTGCCAAAACTCATGCCATCGTTTACCCCTTCAATGTTGGTGCGCAGGACCTTTGTTAGGGCGCGAACTTCGGACATTGATGAGCGCATGGAATCACTGAGTGCATCGAGCTTTTGGACTAGCTCTGGCTGCTTGGAGTATTCCAGGCTGAGAGCCTCTAACTGCATCGTATTTACAGTCAGGTTAGAAACAACCGAGTTGTGCAAGGTTTCAGCGAGATCGGATTGACGACGCTTCACGTCGTCGTTCCACTCCATCATGGCGGATCTGTAGCGGTCGGCTGAGTGTGCGAATATTGCTCCAATAATTCCGCCGACTCCAATAAGCATTCCCCACGTAAGGGCAGGTGCTAGATGCAGACTTAATGTGAGGGTTACAGGATCGATAAGCCCGCAAAGCCACAAGATCAGGCCCATTGTGATTGTGCGTCCATGTTTTCCGTGATACGCAGTGACCGCAAGAAAAACAGGAGCCAAAAATACTGAGCTAATCAGAGGGGTTCTGGTTAAAAATGCGGCGATTGCCCAGGTGATGATGAACATGGTGCTCATGCTCAGCGGCCAGCGGTACGCAGAAGTGGTAATGGCTGTGAGGATTAGCCCCAATACTGCGGCGGACAATTGATACTCCGTGGGAGTTAGGAATGTGCCGAGCAATGTCAGTGCCACGCAAATTACCGCAGTCAAAGCGGCCGTTCGTTGGAGGGTCATGGCCGCGCGGATGCGTTGGATGACGGGTGGCTGGGAAGGTTTTAACACTGTGAGGTACACGCTTCCTAGAGGCTAAGACTCAATGGCTATTACCTTCTCAGTGTAAATACCGCGAGCGTGAAACAGTGAACAAAAACAGCGAAACCCCCGCACCTTTGTGCACGGTTCCTTGTGGTGGGTTCCGTGCGGAGGTAGAAGGTGAGGGGTTTAGCTGGTCTTCATGAAGGAGTGCAGAGTGCTAATTACTTAGCTTCTGCAGCAGCCTCTGCGTCATCCTTGGAGGACAGGCCCTCGAATACGGAGGACAGGCCCTCGGAGTCGGTGTTGGACTCGGAGGAAGCCTCGATGAGGCCCTTGATGCCTTTTACGAGTGCCTCGAAGTCGATGGCGGAGCTGAGGTCTGCGAGGGAATCGAACATATATTTTCCTTTCGGATAGGCGGAGTAAAACTACAATCTCTCTCTGGGGTAGCAGCTCTTGGCTGCTGTGATTCCTAGTATGCGGTAGCGGAGGTGGGCTGCCAATCCTCTTTTGGATCCTTTCTGAGGTAACTTTTGTATCCTCTTAATAAGATTTAAGGATTTCCATTTGGATGCAGTTTGGATTGCGAGGGTAAATCTGTATGGGTGGGCGAGGGGGGCGTCGGAAAGAGCTGTGCTGAGCTGGGTAAAAGCAGGAATTTTGAGAAAAGTTGAGTCGCGGGGAATAACTTTTGTGGGCTTCCGGTTGTAAGAATTGAGTGACACAGGCTCAAGGTTGTGTGACTGGATGTGGAAATTCTGTTACAGTAGCGCTCGGACACAACGAGAAGTTGAGTCACTGACAATCAACTTTACTAATTACCCCAAGATAAAAGGAGAAAAAATCATGGGACGCGCAGTAGGTATTGACCTTGGTACGACGAACTCTGTCGTTTCCGTGCTGGAAGGTGGCGAGTCCACCGTTATTGCAAACTCTGAGGGCTCCCGCACCACGCCTTCCGTTGTTGCTTTTGCAAAGAACGGCGAAATCCTAGTTGGTCAGTCCGCTAAGAACCAGGCGGTGACCAATGTTGACCGCACCATCCGCTCCGTCAAGCGCCACATCGGCACTGACTGGAAGATCAACATTGATGACAAGGACTACACCTCCCAGGAGATCTCCGCCCGCACGCTGATGAAGCTGAAGCGCGATGCGGAGTCTTACTTGGGCGAGGACGTTACCGACGCCGTTATTACCGTCCCGGCTTACTTCGAGGATGCACAGCGCCAGGCCACCAAGGAAGCCGGCCAGATTGCAGGCCTGAACGTGCTCCGTATCGTTAACGAGCCAACCGCAGCTGCTTTGGCTTATGGCCTGGAAAAGGGCGAGCAGGAGCAGACCATCCTGGTATTCGACCTGGGTGGCGGCACCTTCGACGTCTCCTTGCTGGAAATCGGCGATGGCGTCGTCGAGGTTATGGCCACCGCCGGCGATAACGAGCTGGGTGGCGATGACTGGGATCAGCGCATCGTCGACTGGCTGGTAGACCGCTTCAAGACCTCCCAGGGCGTTGACCTGACCAAGGATAAGCGCGCCGTGCAGCGTCTGCGCGAGGCTGCAGAGAAGGCCAAGATTGAGCTGTCCTCCTCCCAGCAGGCCAACATTAACCTGCCGTACATCACCGTTGACTCCGACAAGAACCCGCTGTTCTTGGATGAGACCCTGACCCGCACCGAGTTCCAGAAGATCACCCAGGATCTGCTGGACCGCACCAAGGCTCCGTTCAACCAGGTCATTAAGGACGCTGACCTTTCCGTCGGCGATATCGACCACGTTGTTCTCGTTGGCGGTTCCACCCGTATGCCAGCCGTATCTGACCTGGTTAAGGAACTGACCGGCAAGGATGCCAACAAGGGCGTTAACCCGGACGAGGTTGTTGCAGTCGGCGCTGCCCTGCAGGCAGGCGTGCTGCGCGGCGAGGTTAAGGACGTGCTGCTTCTCGACGTCACCCCGCTGTCCCTCGGTATTGAGACCAAGGGTGGCGTGATGACCAAGCTCATCGAGCGCAACACTACCATCCCGACCAAGAAGTCCGAGACCTTCACCACCGCGGAGGACAACCAGCCTTCCGTACAGATTCAGGTCTTCCAGGGCGAGCGCGAGATGGCTACCGCCAATAAGCTGCTGGGCTCCTTCGAGCTCGGCGGTATTGCTCCGGCACCGCGCGGTGTTCCGCAGATTGAGGTCACCTTCGATATCGATGCCAACGGCATCGTTCACGTGACCGCAAAGGACAAGGGCACCGGCAAGGAAAACACCATCAAGATTCAGGATGGTTCCGGCTTGTCCCAGGAAGAGATTGACCGCATGGTCAAGGACGCTGAGCAGCACGCCGAAGAGGACAAGAAGCGCCGCGAGGAGCAGGAGCTGCGCAATAACGCAGAGTCCACCTCCTACCAGACCCGCAAGTTCTTGGATGACAACGCTGACAATGTATCCGAGGATGTTAAGACCAAGGTCACCGAGGCTGCTGACGCCGTTGATGAGGCCCTGAAGGGCGATGACCTCGAGGCCATCAAGTCCGCAGTGGAGAAGCTGTCCACCGAATCCCAGGAGATGGGCAAGCAGATCTACGAGGCACAGGCTGCTGAGGCGGGCGCCGAGGGCGCTGCCGATGCTGGTGCTGCGCAGGGTGACCCGAACGTCGTCGACGCTGAGGTCGTTGACGAGGACGAGAACAAGGATGGCAATAAGTAATGACTCAGGACAGCGGAATGCCGCACAACCCAGGCGACCCGGAAAACACGGATCCGGAGGCTACCTCGGCTGACCGCGCTGAGGCTGCTGCCGAGCAGGCCGAGGAGGCCCAGGCTGCGCAGGAAGCACAGGCTGACGCCACCGAAGAAGCCGAGCTGGATCCCACCCTCGATGCTGACCTCGAAGAAGCGCTGGCAGATGTCAACGCTGATGAGGTAGAAGCCGAAGCAGCGGGCGAAGAGCCCGCAGGCACCGGCGCCAGCGATGTGGAAGCACAGTTGGCAGAACGCACGGAAGACCTGCAGCGTCTGAATGCGGAATACACCAACTACCGCCGCCGCACCGAGCGCGACCGCCAGGTCGTAATCGAGACCGCCAAGGCCAAGGTCATCGCAGATATGCTGCCTGTCCTTGATGACCTGGAACTGGCTCGTGAACACGGCGACTTGGAAGGCCCGCTCAAGGCGTTTGCGGATAAGCTCCACAGCACGCTGGAAAAGCATGACCTCGCTGCCTTTGGTGAGGAAGGCGATGCCTTCGACCCTGAGGTCCACGAAGCCGTGCAGGACTTGTCCTCCGGCGATGAGCAGGTGCTCGGCACCGTGCTGCGTAAGGGCTACCGCGTGGGCGACAGGCTCGTACGCAATGCCATGGTCATCATCGCGGACCCCAGCGATGAGTCCGGCAGCTCGGAAGAATCCGAGTAAATAACATAAAGGGCGCCCTGGGAATTGACTAGTGACCTTCCCGCGGCGCCCTTTTACTTAACTTGTATCGATTCTCTTTGAAAGGAGGAGATGCCCAGTGAGCGCTAAACCCGAATGGGCAGACAAAGATTACTATGCGGATCTGGGGGTCTCCTCGTCCGCAGACCAGAACGAGATTAAGCGTGCTTACCGCAAACTAGCGCGCGAAAACCACCCCGATACCCACCCGGACGACCCCGCGGCAGCGGAAAGGTTCAAAAAGGTTGCGGAAGCCTACGACGTGCTTTCCGACGCCGCTGAGCGTAAGGAATACGACCAGTTCAAGGCCATGCTCCGCAATGGAGGCGGCTTTGGACGGATGGGAGGCGCCGGATTTCCCGGCGGGTTTCGATCCACGCGCATGGGTGGACAAGGTGCGCAAGAATTCGACCTCTCGGACCTCTTCGGAGGATCCGCTGGAGGAGCGTCTCAAGGCGGCGGTGTTGGGGATATCTTCGGTAGCGTTTTCAACCGCGGCGGTAGTGCTGGCCACTCAGCTAAACCGTCGCGGGGGGCCGACGTCGAAACGGAAATAACCCTCGACTTCCGCGAGGCCGCTAAGGGAACCACCATTCCCCTAGCGCTCAGCGGCAATGCGCCGTGCACCACGTGCCACGGCTCGGGTTCCGCTTCTGGCAAGACTTCTACCTGTGGCACCTGCAGCGGTACCGGTTTTACCTCGGAAAACCGCGGTGCCTTCGGTTTCTCTGCCCCGTGCAAGGACTGCGATGGCACCGGCCGGCGCATCACGGATCCGTGCAAGGATTGCCACGGCACCGGCACGGTTCACCGCACCCGCAATATCACCGTTCGCATTCCCGCCGGTGTTATTGATGGCCAAAAGGTACGCCTCGCCGGACAAGGCGAAGCAGGTCCCAACGGCACTCCAGCCGGTGACCTCTTCGTGGCGGTAACCGTGAAACCGGATAAGGTCTTTACTCGCGAGGGCGATGACCTTCATGTCACCGTTCCGGTTTCCTTCACGGAGCTGGCCTTGGGCGATACCATCGCGGTTCCAACTTTGGATAACCCGGTGCGCGTGAAGATCCCCGCTGGCACGCCGGATGGACGCACGCTGCGGGTGCGCGGAAGGGGCATCGCCAAGCGCGGTGGCAACTCCGGTGATCTGCTGGTTACCGTGCAGGTGACCGTGCCCACCAAGCTCGATGCCGCTGCCTCCAGCGCCCTGCGCACCTATGCTCAAGCGGAAAAGGACTCCGGTTTCAACCCGCGTGCGGGTTGGGCCGGCGCCGAGAATGCTTAAGGCAGGAGGTGTGTTAAAAAATGAGCACTGGAAAGGCAGAAGATTCCGGCACCGCGGTCTACGTCATCTCCGTAGCTGCGGAACTATCCGGAATGCACGCCCAAACCCTGCGCACCTATGACCGCATGGGCTTGGTCTCCCCGGCCCGCACCCGTGGCGGCGGCCGCCGCTACTCCGACCGGGACATCGAGCTGCTGCGCAAGATTCAAGCATTATCCCAAGACGATGGCGTCAATCTTGCCGGCATCAAGTCCATCATCGAGTTGACCGAGGAACGCGATCGACTCGAGGCCGAGCGCGACGCTTTAGCTGAAGAGGTCCGAGCCCTGCGTGAGCAGGCCGCTGGACGTCGCCCGCAGTGCAGTGGTGAGCTTGTCCATGTACCACGGTCCACCTCCGTGGTGATGTGGAGCCCGCGCACCGCGCGCGAACGAAAACGCTCCCGCGGTCGTGGATACGGCCAAGACTAACTCTCGCTCTGCAGACGAGTACACCCAACCCCGCAGCCAGCTTTCCCGCTGGCTGCGGGGTTTTCTTTGGCCTTGGCCGTGAGAACCACTTGATGATGCTGGGCCACTAGCAGGAGACTAAGAATATGTTGGTCTCCTATTCGGACCAGCCGGCTGGTCTGTTCTAAAAGGCCCTACCCCTCGGACTAGTTCGCGCGTGCCACTTGGCCTAGGCCCCGCAAGAACTGGGGGTCCTCCCAATAGGAGCCATGATCGCCAGGGAGACCATCCGCACCGGGAAGGGGAGTAGCGCCAAAGGCATCAATGGTGGGATCGGGGCCATGGATGCCAGCGTGAGGCCCCGTCGTAATAGCGATGGGGTCGTTGGCGTTTGTGGCTGCCCAGATGCGGCCATGCAGTTCTGAGGCGTGGCCAGCGTCGGTGCCGGGACTGCCGACGAGCACTACGTCATTAGCAATTCTTTCCTGCTTTGCGGCATGCCCGGTGACTACTGAACCATAGGAATATCCCACTACGGTGCGCTTGGCCTGTGGATAGCGTGCACCGAGCGAGCGCTGAAACCGGGCGAGTTCTTGACTGGCAGTTCGCGCGGGAGTGGCGTGAACTGCACGGGGCAGGGAGGAGGGCGCCTGGTAGCCCAACCACACGACCGCGGGACCGCCGCTGGCCTTAGCAAGATTGCGGCCGCGGTCTACCGCACGCTGCCAGGTTTCTGGATCGGAGGAGTGAACCCCTTCCACGAACGTGGTAAGTGATGCCGGTGTGGTCCGGAAGCCGCCGGGGTCCACCATGGCTACGAGCCGGCCGTCGCTAGTTTCTAGCACTCGCATATCTGGGTTCTGCGCGGCTAGCTGAGATACGTGCTCGCTGGCGTGGGCAAGATTAATCTCGTGGACGGTATCCACTGGAAGATCGGAGAAGTCTTCCAAGCGAACGGGTGGGGCCACCCCGCTAGGCGTACATAGGGCATCGATTTCTTGGGAGCATAGCCAGTCGAGGGAATCGCCCAGCGCCCGCACTTGATTCAACAAGAGTCCAGCGGCGCTGGCCGCGGCGCCATTGCGCTCATCCACTTGTCCTAGAAATGCGATGATGCGGTCCTCGAGTTCCTCGCGGCGGGCCTGCAGGCTGGCGTGGAGCTCAAGGGTGGTGGCAACCTGCTCCATCTGGTGCAGCGGTTGGGCCAGCCAGTCGGTGTAGCCCGCCAAACTGGTGCGGGCGGCGTCACCGGCGGGGCCACCCAGTGATAGGCCACGCCAATCCTGGTGTGCATCGATAAAACGAAAGCGCAGTTCAGCGCGTTCGCTATGCAACATACTGGCGCCATGTCTTAAAGCCACGGATAGGGTCATCGCGCATCTCCCAATGCCTGGCCCAGGTGGGAATCCACCCCGGCGGCAGTGTTGAGGAAGGCCTCAATGGAGCGCAATTGCTCGGCCGTGGCGTCCTCCGTTGCGGCCACGGCGCTGGACCAGGTGGCACGGGCTCGCTCTAGTGCGGCCGCGGTGCGGCAGGCGGTATCGAGCGTGGCCGTCGGCGGTGGCAGCGGAGGGCGCGCCATGAGGGAGCGGACGTAATCGGGCAGGTGCGTGGGAATTTCTACATAACTCATGCCCCTAAGCCTGAAGGACCACACAACGCCGCGCTAGGGGTACAGACGCAGCCTGTGGATAACTTCGCCCTGCTTCATTATTTTGGGAGGCATGAAGGTAGCAGCAGTGCAGTTAACGTCCACCGGTAATATTACCGAAAACCAGGAATTGGCCCTCGCCAAGATCCGTGAGGCGGCCGGAAACGGGGCGCGGTTAATCGTGCTGCCGGAGGCCACGGCGCAGAATTTCCACTCCGGGCGCCTTGATGAGCAGGCGCAGACGCTCGAAGGCCCGTTCGCCACGGCGATCCAAGCGCTCGCAGAGGAGCTTGAGGTCACTGTCGTGGTCGGCATGTTCTGCCCGGCCGATACCGTGGAGCGCGACGGCAAGACCATTAATCGCGTGACCAATACGGCGCTCATTGCAGGCCCTGGCGTGCTGGGCGGCTACGACAAGATCCATACCTATGATGCCTTTGACTACCGCGAATCGGATACGGTCTTGGCCGGCGAATCGCTGGTGGCCTTCGACGTGGATGACCTTATTGTGGGTGTGGCCACCTGCTATGACATTCGTTTCCCGGAGCAGTTTAAGGAGCTGGCGAGCCAGGGCGCGCAGCTCATTGTGGTGCCCACGAGTTGGGCGGACGGCCCCGGAAAGCTGGAGCAGTGGCGCCTGCTCACGGCCGCGCGTGCCTTGGACTCCACCAGCTATATCCTCGCGGCCGGCCAATCGCGCCCAAGCGGTGACGCTGAGGCGGGCAATCCTTCCGGCCCAACGGGCATTGGCCATTCCACCATCGTCGATCCGAATGGCGTGCGCATGGCCGAGGCCGGCTACGAGGATGACATCCTCTATGCCGACATCGATCCGAATGAGGTAGCGAAAACCCGCCGCGCTTTGCCGGTTGTGGCCACTGCGGACTAGGTCAGCGCCGCGTAGTCTTCCGGCTGCCAGCGCCCGTCGCGGCCCCAGCTAAGGACGTCGATCTGCTGCTTGCCGACGCCCCTTTGAACCAACCCTTCTTCACCTTCCACAACCTCGTCGGCCGGTCCGACGAGAAGGAAGCGCGGGGGAGTGCCTGTGGATAACTCCACCTCGTTGACTACTACATCGGTCGGTTCCCCGGAGACTACGTAGTCGGCGCCGGGTGCCAATTCGCGGGCATTGAGCAACCACGGGTCTTGTTCTTCCCGCACGATGCGGCGCACCGGTGCGCCAAGGGCTGCCAGGTTTTGCTGGAAGTAGGTGTCATAGTGGGCGCCGGGGCTGCCCGCCACGGCAAAGAGGCGCGGTACTCGGCTGCGGTCTTTATCGCCCAGCGCGGCGAGCGCCGCGCAGCGAGCCGTGGCCCAGCCGGTGCCGTAGGCAATGATGACCAGTTCACCTGCGCCCGCGTTCTGCAGGCTAATGCCGCCGGCGGGTTGGCCCAAGGTCCACCAGTCTCCGGGCTGCGCGTGCGCGAGGGACCGGGAAGCCTCGTCCGCGGTGGAGACGTGAAAGACCACTTGGCCGGTTCCGTCGCTAGGCTGCGCAGGGGTGAGCATCCGCCATTGCCCGGGCAAGTACTGCGTGGTTACCGGAAAGTGCTGCCCCGGTTGATAGGGCACAGCCAGGCCAGCCTCCACGCGGATGATGGACGTCTCGCGGGTGGGATGATCCACCGCCACCACTTGCGCCGAGTGCGCCGGTGCCTCGCCGGCGGCGTCGGACTCCCGTGCGGCGTCGGCCATCGTGGCGCACACCTGGTGGATGACGTCACAGGCAAAGTTGTATTGATACTGCGTCAGCGCCAAAACCCGCAGGCCGGCCACGAGGGCATCATCGAAGCGGGAATAGATTTCGGCCGGAAACCCATGCCGGCGGTGATCGCGGGCGAGCTGGGTGAGCTTTGCGGAGACGTCGGCAAGCAGGGGCTCCCCAGGCTCCGTATGCTCAATCACCCATGCCAGCGCAGGCACCATCGAGGTATGGGTATCGCGCATCGACAGGGCAAAAATCTGCCGGGATTCAGGCACCGCGTTAAAGAAATGCTCGTGCACCGCATCGCGGTACTCGTCTGCGTAATTTCGAAAATGCTCGCCCAATTCCCACATGTTTGACCATCCTAATGCGCGCCATGGGCGGAATGGGGCAGCGCGGTAGACGCTACCCACGATTTTCTTGCCGCGGAGGACCGCCAACGCATCGTAGAAAACCTCATTCCCCATTACTTTCCCGCGGTAGAACTCTGCGGGGCCGAACTGGACGGCGAGCTCGTGGGCTTTTATCGCAGCTACGGGTTCGTTATCACCGGCAGGGACGAGACCGATGCCGATGGCAGGCCCTATCCCATCCTGCACATGCGGCTAGCCCCAGAGTTCCAGTCATAGGTCGAGGGCGGCACTGCCGATCACGATGCTGAGGTAAGAAGCCACGCCTCCCATAGTAAGCGGGGGTGAAAAAGGGATCCTATGTTGTGGCTCACTTGTCGGAAGGTATTGTATTCCCTATCCGTCTGCCCTCTAACGGGGGCAAGCCGCCATAATTGCACAGCTAGAAAGGGTCCTCATGGAAGATTTTTCCGCTTATACGCTCATGTTGGATGTGGGCTGGATTTCTTTGCTCATGGTCATCGGCAACGTCCTGCGCCACCAGGTGAAGTTTATCTTCCAGGACCTGCTGCTGCCTGCCCCGATTACCGCCGGCCTTATCGGCCTGCTGGTAGGTCCAAACGTGCTGGGCTGGATCAACTTCTCCGATAACTTGGGTGACTACACCTCCATCCTCATCGCGGTGGTCTTTGCGTCTATGGCCTACTCCATGGAAGTGGGCGGCAACATGGGCAAGGGCGCGCGCAATATGTGGGGCTATTCCACCATGATGTTCACCGGCCAGTGGGGCCTGTTCATCGTGCTGGGTCTTTTCCTCTTTGCGCCGCTTTTCGATACCCCGAATTGGTTCGGCATGATGCTGCCCGTCGGCTTTACCGGCGGCTTCGGTACCGCCGCGGCCGTGGGTGGCGCGCTGGAGGGCGTGGGCGCCGATGCCGCCTCCTCGCTGGGCTTTACCTCTGCGACCGTCGGCACGCTGGCCGCCATCATCGGCGGCGTGATCGCCGGCAACTGGGGCATCCGCAAGGGCAAGGTCTCCCACGTGCCGAAGGAACTGCCGGAAGAACTGCGCCGCGGCTACATCAAAAACATCGATGAGCGCCCGTCGCTCGGCCGCGCTACTACCAACCCTTCCTCCATCGAGCCGCTCGCATTGCACTTCGGATTCATCATCCTGACCGTGATGACCGCTTACGGCATCAACCAGGGCCTGAGCAGCATCTGGGAAAACGTCTCCGTGCCGCTCTTTGCTATGTCCATGGTGGTGGGCCTTTTCTTCCGTGCGCTCATGAACTTCGTCGGCGCAGAGGATTACTTGGATAAGGACTCCATTTCTTCCATCTCCGGCGCGGCCACGGACTACCTCATTGCCTTCGGTGTTGCCGCCATTGTCCCGGCCGCTATTGCCTCCTACTGGCAGGCACTTCTCCTGCTCTTCGTCCTGGGCACCATCTTCTGCGTGTTCTTCTTGCTGTGGTTCCCGGCCGAGTTCTTTGGTGAACGCTGGATTGAGCGTGGCATCTTTGGCTGGGGCTGGGCCACCGCCACCGTGGCCACCGGCATCGCCATCCTCAAGATTGTGGATCCTAAGCTCAAGTCCGGCACGCTGTCCGAATACGGCATGGCCTACATCGGTTTCGGTCCCTTTGAAATTTCATGGACCATCATCGCGCCTATGGCCGTCATGTACGGATTTACCGGCGCCTTCGGCGCCATTTCCCTGGCGATTTCCATCGGCGTCTACATTGCCTTCAAGTCCATGCGCCTTATGCCGCCGCGCGGCACTATCTTCCAAGAGGGCATCGGCCATGTAGGACAGAAGCAAGCATAGCCGCGCTTGCCGACGCCCCTCCGTCAACCTTAAAAGACTATGAGATTAGTCGCACTAAAGTTAAGAAAATAATTCGCCGGTACGGGTGAATCGAGGCGCTTGCCGCCGTAATCATGGCTCATCAGCCACGCTACCACTGTTAACATCGGTGGGTGCCGGATTCCTTAAAAAGGATAATCGATTGGGACTATCCCTGTACCTTAAAATTTGTTAGAATCAGCGGGTATTAATCTCTGTCTTTATGAGGAACTAGATGTACCAGTTAGATGGGGCTTCCAGGCGGGTGATCATCCTGGAAGCCGCTGTTTATGTAGCGGGCTGCGAAGGCGAGCAGGCCGTTACCGTGGAATCTGTGGCGGACCAGGCTGGTCTCTCGCCACAGGCGGTGGCTGAGGAATTCGCCACCGGTGCCGACATGCTCGCGGAAATCCCCGCCTTCTTGGATCGTCGCATGTCTGAATACATGGTGGAAGCGGCGCGCCATCTGCCTGAGGGCAACTCAGGCGGCGATGTCCTCATGCAGCTGGCAGAGGCCTACTTTGCCTATGCGCAAGACGAGCCCGCCATCTACCATTACCTCTTTGAACAGTATGACGCCCTCGATGAGGAGCACGTCTGCCAATTTGCCAAGGGGGAAAAGTCGGGGACTCCGGGTCCGGACATGGCGCTGGACGTCGTCAAGCGCTTTGCCGAAGAGCAAGGTGCCGTCGTGGCCCACGATGGAGACATCTCGCCTTTGGAAATCGGCCGCATCACCTTGGCGTGCTGGTCCGTCATCCACGGTATGGGTCACCTGAGCGTGGTAGGTATCTTGCGCCTGCAACATGCCGTTATTCGTGCCGCCAACCTCAAGCAGGTAGACCGCCTCGTGGTCGATGCCCTGCAATATTGGTTTAAGAATAAGCAGATCCCGCACCGTCGCCCGATCATGAATGATGCCCGTGCCATCGTAGAAGGGGTCATGGGTAGCGAGCGCGAACAGCCTTTCGTGGTCCCGGATAATCTTGAGCAGATGGATCCTGAGGAAGCCAAGAAGGTTATCATCGAGGCCTCCTTGCGTGTTGCCGGCCGCCGCAGTGTGGACCGCCACTTCTTCGATCGCGTGGCCGACAGGCTCGGTACCTCCAAGGATTTCCTGGCTACCATTGTGGACAATGACTTCGCGCTGCGTGAGGCCGCAGAGGATCTCACCACCACGGAAATGGCCAGGGTCTTCGAGGATTGTCTCGCTGCGCTTCCGGAAGACGCTCCCACTGTAGACCAACTGCAGATTGTTGCGGCTGCCTATTTTAATTACGCGATGATGTACCCAGAGCGTTTCAGCTCCATTATCGCGCTGGCCAGCGGTTCCATCGTTCCGCACAATGGTGATGGCAGCTCGCACGAGGGCATGACCAAGAACTTCGCCATCATGATGGACCTGTTCCGCAAGTTCGTCATCGAGATGGGTATTACCCCTACTGACCAGCTGGTGTATATCAGCACCTTGGCCGTGTGGGCCGGCGCTAACGGCATTGCACACCTGTGCAGCATTGGCGATTTTAAGAGCTTCAATGAAGATCTCAAGTGGGCGCTTTTTGTCCAGGTAGTGACCGTATCCTTCTTTGCCATCGCGCATAGCTTGCAGATTCTGGGCCATGAAAACGAGGAGTACAAGCAGGTTTAATAGCCCTGTGTAAAGTTGAGCGGCCCACGCTCAAAAATATTTAGGTTGAGTGGAATAGGCTCAACTCTGGATGCGTTGTGCTAAGTGAAGCCCTACAGTGGGGTGAATAAAACTTAGAAGGAGCAACGCACACATGAACTCATTTAACCCGACCACTAAAACACAGGAAGCCCTGCAAGAGGCCCTGCAAACCGCCTCGTCTAATGGCAATCCGGATATCCGCCCCGCCCACCTGTTGGCGGCCATTCTTAGCCAAGAAGGCGGCATCGCCGCGCCAGTACTTAAAGCCACTGGCGTAGATCCGGATACCGTGCTCAAAGAAGCCCGCGAGCTCGTTGACTCGTATCCGCAGGCGGAGGGCGCCAATATGGCCAATCCGCAATTTAACCGCGATGGACTTAATGTCTTGACCAAGTCGCAGGAGTTGGCCGGTGAACTGGGCGATGAATTCGTCTCCACCGAGGTCCTGCTCGCCGCTATTGCTGGCTCCAAGACCGACGCCGCCGAGCTGCTTACCGGCCGCGGTGCTACTTATGACGCCATCAAGGGCGCCTTCCCCTCCGTCCGCGGTGCCGCCAAGGTGACCTCTGAGAACCCAGAGGACCAGTTCCAGGCGTTAGAAAAGTACGCCACGGATCTCACCGCGCGTGCCCGCGAGGGAAAGATCGACCCGGTCATCGGCCGTGATCAGGAAATTCGCCGCGTAGTCCAGGTGCTCAGCCGTCGCACGAAGAATAACCCGGTGCTCATTGGCGAGCCCGGCGTGGGCAAAACCGCCATCGTGGAGGGCCTAGCCCGCCGCATCGTGGCTGGCGACGTCCCCGAGTCCCTCAAGGGCAAGACCCTCATCAGCCTTGATCTAGGTTCCATGGTCGCCGGCGCGAAGTACCGCGGCGAATTCGAGGAGCGCTTGAAGGCCGTGCTTGATGAGATTAAGTCCTCCGAGGGCGAGATCATCACCTTCATCGATGAGCTGCACACCATCGTCGGCGCCGGCGCTACTGGCGACGGCTCCATGGACGCCGGCAACATGATCAAGCCCATGCTGGCCCGCGGCGAGCTGCGTTTGGTTGGCGCCACCACCTTGGACGAATATCGCAAGTACATCGAAAAGGACGCCGCCCTCGAGCGCCGCTTCCAGCAGGTCTACGCCGCCGAGCCTTCCGTGGAAGACACCATCGGCATCCTGCGTGGCTTGAAGGAGCGCTACGAGGTCCACCACGGCGTGCGCATCATGGACTCCGCGCTGGTGTCGGCCGCAGAGCTATCCAACCGCTACATCACCAACCGCTTCCTGCCGGATAAGGCCATCGACCTCGTCGATGAGGCAGGCTCCCGCCTGCGCATGGAGATCGATTCCTCCCCACAGGAAATCGACGAGCTCGAGCGCATCGTTCGCCGCATGGAGATCGAAGAGCTGGCGCTGAAGAAGGAATCTGACGCTGCCTCCCAGGACCGTCTAGCCACCCTGCAAGGCGAGCTCGCGGACCAGCGCGAGAAGCTCGGCGAGCTCAAAGCCCGCTGGGCCAACGAGAAGAAGGCCATCGACGATGTCCAAAACATCAAGGAAGAACTCGATGACCTGCGCCGCCAAGCCGAAATCGCCGAGCGCGACGGCGACCTCGCACTCGCCTCCGAGATCAACTACGGCAAGATTCCACCGCTGGAAAAGGAACTCGCGGCCGCGGAGGTCAAAGCCGCCGAGCAGCGCAATACGATGCTCGATGAGGAGGTGAGCCCAGACACCATCGCGGAGGTCGTTTCCGCCTGGACCGGCATCCCAGCCGGCAAGATGTTGCAGGGCGAGACCGAGAAGCTGCTCAACATGGAATCCGTGCTGGGCAACCGCGTGGTCGGCCAGAAGGAAGCCGTCACCGCGGTTTCGGACGCCGTGCGCCGCTCCCGTGCGGGCGTGGCCGACCCCAACCGCCCGACCGGTTCCTTCCTCTTCCTCGGCCCCACCGGTGTGGGCAAGACCGAGCTGGCGAAGGCATTGGCGGACTTCCTCTTCGACGATGAATCCGCCATGGTGCGCATCGATATGTCCGAGTACGGCGAGAAGCACTCCGTTTCCCGCCTCGTCGGTGCCCCTCCGGGATACGTCGGCCACGAAGCCGGCGGCCAGCTCACCGAGGCCGTGCGCCGCCGCCCCTACACGCTCGTGCTTTTCGACGAAGTGGAAAAGGCCCACCCCGACGTCTTCGACGTTCTCCTGCAGGTTCTGGATGAAGGCCGGCTTACCGACGGTCAAGGACGCACCGTCGACTTCCGCAATACCGTCATCATCCTGACCTCCAACCTGGGTGCCGGCGGCACCCGCGAGGAAACCATGGATGCGGTGAAGAAGGCCTTCAAGCCCGAATTCATCAACCGCCTCGATGATGTGGTCATGTTCGAGCCCCTTTCTGAGGAGCTCCTGCGTGGTATCGTCGACATCCAACTGCGCGGCCTGTCCGAGCGCCTCGACGCCCGCCGCTTGACCCTGCAGGTTTCGGATTCCGCCAAGTCCTGGCTGGCTGAGCGCGGCTACGACCCGGCTTATGGCGCCCGCCCGTTGCGCCGCACCATCCAGCAGGCCATTGGTGACAAGCTCGCCAAGAAGCTGCTGGCTGGCGATATCGTTGATGGCGACACCGTCCACGTGGACGTCGCTGATGGCGGCGCCGAGCTAGACATCGTCGCCCGCTAGTCGGCCGCGCAGCGCCCGCCGCGCCAAATCCTGCTCATGCCCCTAGACTCGGGGGCATGAGCATTTTGGTCTCCCCGCAAGAACTCCGCGAATCCATTTATCACGGCGAGCGTTTCACCCTCTTGGCCACCCACTGGCAGCCGCAGCTGCGCCAGAGCTACAACGAATTCACCTCCCTGCACATCCCGACGGCACTGTTTAGCGATACCGCCAATTCCTTCGCCGGCCTGCCTGGCTCCCAGGTAGGCCGCAACCCGCTGCCGGATCCGGATAAGCTGCAGGAGCACTTCCGCCAGTGGGGAATCCGTAAGGACCGTCCCGTCGTGGTCTATGACGAAGGCCGTGGCCTTTTCGCCGGCCGCGCGTGGTGGACCTTGCGCTGGGCCGGCCTAGAAAACGTCCGCATCCTCGACGGCGGCTTGGCCAATTGGCGACACCTGGGCTATACCACGCTGACCGGCCCCGGCAACTTCGCCGTCGGTGCCACCGCCGAGGTTAACCCGGGCCAGATGCCCGTGGCCACCATCGATGACGTGCGCAATCACGATGGCCTGCTCATCGATACCCGCACCCGCAACCGCTTCGCCGGCCGCCGCGAGAACCTTGACCTCAAGGCCGGCCACATCCCCGGCGCCGTCAACGTGCCAGAGCGCCTGTTCCACAACGATGGCCTGCGCACCTGGAAGTCCGCGGGCGAAATCCGCGAAGTGCTTTTCGACGCCGGCCTCACCCCCGACAACGTCCAAGGCGCCATCATTTACTCCGGTTCCGGCAACCACTCCGCCCTCGCCCTTGCCGCCATGGAAGACGCCGGCTTCACCGGCCTGCGCCACTATGTCGGCGGCTGGTCCCAGTGGTCCGCCAACCCCCACAACCCCGTAGAGCGCGGCGACTGCCTCACCGTCAACGGCTAATCGCCCCAGCCCGCCCCTCGCCTTCGCCCTCAGCCTCCCGCGTCCGCGCGCCGAGCGCTGAGGGCTTGCTCGTTCCTACTACTATCGTGGGGTGATGGCTTTTCTAATCCTTGCTCTCGCGGTTCTTCTCGGCATTGCCGGCGGTGCCTTGCTGCTTTACGACGGCAAACAGCGCACC
>NZ_JAKRNA010000036.1:0-15591 GCF_022347435.1 Corynebacterium sp. ACRPE
CTCGGGATGATAAGCCCCGCCGACTTCGAGAACCGCATCGGTCTAACCACCAGCAGAAAAGAAATAGCCGCCTAACCACTAGGTAGCTCCACTACGTGTCCACAATTTGCGGGCAACCCCAAACAACAACGAACAAAAAGAAGGTAGGGAAAGATAGAGCCCCAAGCTCCGCGGTTTGATCGCCCAGGCATGGCTGCATGTCAGTGCTTTACTCGGTTCCTTTTCGAGGGCTACCGAGCTGCAAAGCATGCCCTAAACCGAGTATCCGAGTGCATTGCGCGTTCGCGCTGTCCTTGGCAGGAGATGGGGTATTCGATTCGGGCTGATGAGCACGTGGCCGTGAACCAAGAAAATGCTTATGGGGCTTTAAAGAACGAGGAGGTCGAACTTCGTGGCCTTCACGTCCGAAAGGCGCTTGCGGGCGCGCTCGAGGCGCTGCCATTCCTCCTGGGGGATGGACTTTCGGGCGATGGTGACGGTTTCGGCGTCAGGGGTGCCCCAAGCAATGGGCATAGGGGTGATTTGCTGCCAGTGGTTGTTGTCCGCGCGGCCGGAAACAGCGGCGACGGGAACCTTGGTGCCTACGGTTCGCTGGGTGCCGGGAATGGCAGTCACGGTGCGCAGGCAAGCGGCCCAGCGGGGAGGCAGGGAAGGATCCACGTTGGTGTTGACCAGGGCGAGCAAGACCATATCGCGCTCATTCACCTCAGCGATGACGGCCGGGGCGAGGGGGTAGGAGTCATAGAGCTGCTGGGCGGTGCCAACCTTACGGGCGGCGGCGAAGCCGACGATGGCCACCATGATTCCGAAAAGGATCATGCCGAGGCCAACGGTAATGCCCCAGGAAAATCCCCACCAGATGGCCGCGCCGCCGATGATGAGCAGGATGCCCAGCACGAGGCCGGAGATGCGAAGGCGGTTGGAATCGCGCAAGAGCTCGTTATTGGCCTTGGCAAAGGACTCGTCTACGTCGAACTTGAAGATTTTCATTGTTCTAAGTCTAGTGCGTCGATAAGCCGGTAGGCATATCCCTGCTCGGCGAGGAACCGTTGGCGGTGCACGGCGTAGTCCGCGTCGAGGCTATCGCGGGTGACCAGCGAATAGAAAAGAGCTTCCTCTTCCTTGGGGCGCAGCAGCCGACCGAGGCGTTGGGCCTCTTCTTGGCGGGAGCCAAAGGTACCGGAGACCTGGATAGCTAGGGCCGCCTCGGGAAGGTCGATGGAGAAATTGGCCACCTTGGACACCACGAGAACAGGAAGTGTGCCGTCGCGGAATTGTTGGAAGAGGCGCTCGCGCTTGGCGGTGGAGGTGGAGCCGTCGATAACGGGGGCGTCGAGATGCGCGCCGAGCTCTTTGAGCTGGTCGACATAACCGCCGATGATGAGCGCCTGCTGTGGGTGCCGGGCCAGGATCTTGTCCACCGCACGGAGTTTGGCGGCGGCTTGGGCGGCGATGCGGTAGCGGTCGCGAGGTTGGACGGTGGCGTACAGCATGCGTTCCTCGGCGTCCATATCCACGCGGACCTCGATGCATTCGGCGGTGGCGATATAGCCGGCCATCTCGAGCTCTTTCCACGGGGCGTCGTAGCGCTTGGGGCCGATGAGGGAGAAGACGTCGCCCTCGCGGCCGTCCTCGCGCACGAGGGTAGCGGTAAGCCCTAGCCGACGTCGCGATTGAAGGTCCGACGTCATCCGGAATACCGGGGCGGGAAGGAGGTGCACCTCGTCGTAGATAATGAGGCCCCAGTCGCGGGAATCGAAGAGCTCGAGGGCGCGGTATTCGCCCTTAGTTTTGCGCGTGACCACCTGGTAGGTGGCGATGGTGATGGGTTTGATTTCCTTCTTTTCGCCGGAGTATTCGCCGATTTCGTTTTCGGTCAGGGTGGTGCGGCGCAGGAGCTCGTCGCGCCATTGGCGGCCGGCGACGGTATTGGTAACCAGGATGAGTGTGGTGGATTCCGCCTTGGCCATCGCAGCCGCGCCGACGATCGTTTTGCCAGCGCCGCACGGCAGCACGACGACGCCGGAGCCGCCGGACCAGAAGGCTTCGGTGGCGTACTGCTGGTAGTCACGCAGCTGCCAGCCGTCGTGATTGAGGGCGATGGGATGGGATTCACCATCGACGTAGCCGGCGAGATCCTCGGCCGGCCAGCCTGCCTTGAGAAGGGTCTGCTTGAGGCGGCCGCGCTCGGAGGGCGGGACGGCGATGGAGTTCTCGTCGATGCGCGCGCCGAGGAGTTTTCCGGTAGCGCCGCGGGTAAGTTCTTCCAGGATGGGCGGCTCATCGGACTCGAGGATGAGGCCGTGGGCCGGGTGGGCGTGGAGGCGGACGCGGCCGTAGCGGGACATGGTTTCGGCGACGTCGACAAGCAGGGCTTGGGGGACTGGAAAGCGGGAGTAGTTTTCCAGGACGTCGACGACCTGCTCGGCGTCGTGCCCGGCCGCGCGGGCATTCCACAACGCGAGCGGGGTGATGCGGTAGGTGTGCACGTGCTCGGGGGCTCGCTCGAGCTCCGCAAAGGGAGCGAGCGCGGCGCGGGCCTCGGCGGCCTGGGCATGATCCACCTCGAGCAGGACGGTCTTATCCGACTGCACAATCAATGGTCCATTCATGGCTCCAGCGTAACGGAGGTGATCCGGTGCAAGGGAAACCGGATGGTAGAGCCATCGGCCGCGCGAGCGTCGATCTGCCCGCCCGCCACGGTCAGCGGGGTGACGGTGCGTTTCTTTTCGTTGCCGTTCTTATCCGCATAGCCGATGGTGATTGGCCGGGCAGTGCGCGCGGCGGCGTGGACTACATCGAGGCTGGGCGTGGAAGGCGCGGCGTCGTCGCGCAGGGTGCGCATGGCCTTCGCGATGTCCGGGGAAGCGGTGGCTCGGCGGGCGGTGGGCGTCGGCAGGGTGGCCGGTTCGGGCGCGACTGTAAGGCTGGCGCCGCTTTCGTCCTCTGCGGCAGGGGAAAGTCCGTGATCGCGCAGGCGCTCTAGCAAGTCGTGCACCGGCAATTGGGACACCGCGACGGTGGGCGCGAGCAGGCGCAGGGGCGCCGCCTTGAGCGCAATCTGGAGGAGAGCCGGGTCCTCGCTGCGCAGGTAGGACAGTGCCGGGCCGGAGCGCAGGGTGCCATGGCGCTTGGCGACGTCCCCGATGTGGAACTCCAGCGTCTGCGGCACCTCCCCGTGGGCGGCGAAGAATGCCTGGATTTCCTCCCCAGTCATGCCGCGATCCAGGCCGCGGCGCAGGGAAGCGTCCGAGATGCGGTAGACGCTGGCCAGGCCGGGGGACTCGAGGTCGGCGACTGCTTCGAGCCGCTGGTGGGTCTCCGGATCGAGCGGGCCGGGAACCAGTACCGTCATATCCGCTTGGATGAGGAAGTAATCGACCGTGTCGGGGGTGAGGCGGGCGGCGGCGTCGGGGGCGTCGATAAGCACGCTGGTGGGGCGCTCAAGGGCGATGGCGCCGATCCACTCGGCTTCCGCGCGGAGTTCGGCGATGGTCTCGTCCGAGGTGTGCCTGGCAAAGAGCGGAAAGTGGAAGCGTAGGGATTCTTCGAAGGTGGGCTTCGCGCCGCGCAGGTAGACCTGCAGGACCTTTTGCCTAAATTCCGGCAGCCGGTCATTAGTGTGCGCTAGCGTGCGGCCTTCCTTGGTCCATGGGGAGGCAGTCCAGGCCTCGAGCAGAAGCTGCCATTTTTCCGCGAGGCCCGCATCGAGCCAGTCCTGAGAAAGCTCCGTTGGCGCGAGGAAGTTGCCCTCGAAGTTTTTCGGTTCGCCGCGGCTGAGCAGACGGGCGCTCATGCCGAGCTCAATGAGGCGACGCAGCTCTCCTTCATCGATGGTGAGGGTTTTGCTCAGGTTGGTGAGCTGGCGAACGCCGACGGTCTTGTCCTTGAGCAGTTCTATCGGCCGCGCGCCTAGGGCGTCAATGACGCGCTGCATGCCGCGCACGGCGGAAAGGCCGGCCGCGGTACCGGCATCATCGGCCTTGGGATCTGGGGCGGGGGATTCGGTGATTCCCTCTACTGGGATTGGGGCGGTGGGCTTGCCGTTGAGCGCAAGGTGCACGGCGCGCGGCAGGCGGACGGTGGTGGCGTCCACGCGCTGGAGCAGCTGCTTGGCGATGAGCCGCGGAATCGGCCGGGCTGGGTCCGCATCGATGGCTGCATCCCGCGTGGTGCCCAGGCCATTGGAGCGCGATAGGGTCTCGAGAACTTTCCGTTCTTCGGCCGGCAGCTCGGCGATGTCCTCCGGGCTGACCTGGACTTGGTCGAGGAGGGACCAGCCCGTGGGAAGGGCAGGCATGACCTCGGGCGGGATGAGGATGTTGCCATAGGCCAGGCCGCGTTCCTTGAGCTGACGGGTGATATCTGGATTAAGGTCTTCTACCTCTTCGAGTTCCCCTCCGCGGCGCGCGAGATCTTCGATTTCCGCAAGCTGCCGTGCAGTGCAGTTCATGAGCGCTCGCGCGATAGACGTGCGCAGTAGCAGGCGGGTAGCCAGCGCGGCGATGCTCGGGGGTAGTGGATTGAGTACATCCGGCCGGTTGCGGAGGATGGTGGCGAGCTCTTCTTCCTCAAGGGAGGCGAGCCACGTGCGGAAATGCGGGAGGTGGGAAGACTGAGTCATGATGTCACCCCAGTTTAGTTATCGTTTGAGTTACGTTTTTGCGCAAGGTTTGAAATAATAAGGGCTATGTCGAATGAGAAGAAGGGTCACGTTTCCCCGGCTTGGCCGAAGAACGAAAATCGCGAGCACGCAATCACGGAAATCTCTGCGCCTTTTGCTGGTGCGTCCAGCCCCTACGGCGATGATCTGATCTTGCCGATGTCGGCAGAGAAGCTGAACTACGTTCACCCTTATACTCGCATCAATCGCTAGAGTATGTCCCCGCCTTGGTGCGGGGATTTTTCTTTCATACAAAAAGGGCCCATTGCTATTGCAATGGGCCCTTTATCGCTATGTCTTAGCGAGTGATGTTCTCAATCATCTGCGCAATCGGGTCGATGACGTTGCGGTTGGCAGAGTAGAAGTTGTTGAAGTCGTGGCGGTTAGCCTTGTACAGCTCGGTGAACTGTGCGGGCAGTGCCAGGCCGTAGGAGGCAGCGGCGTTCTTGATGGTGTTGTACAGAGCATCAACAGCCAGCTCGTCGGACTTCTGAGCGGCAGCCTGCTTGACCGGAGCCGGTGCCTGGGCCGGAGCCTTAGGGGCAGCGGACGGAGCGGTGCGCTGGGTTGGAGCGGAGTTCAGGCCGAGGGAAGCGGAGCAAGCCGGCCATGCGCCCCAGCCCTGGGAAGCAAGCACGCGCTCAGCGACGACAATCTGCTGCTCGCGGGTAGCCTGGTCAGCGGTAGCAGCGAACTGGCCGCCACCATTGGCCTGCCAGGTCTGCGGGTTGAACTGCAGGCCGCCGTGGTAGCCGTTGCCGGTGTTGATGTGCCAGTTGCCGCCGGCCTCGCACTGTGCCAGACGGTCCCAGTCGGAATCTGGGGCAGCGGATGCGGTCGGTGCCATGATGGCAGCGGCGGCGCCGAATGCGACGGTGCCGGCGGTGAACTTAGCGGCCATACGGTTCTTAGCGGAGTGGCGTCCCATGTAGTTAGTCCTCTCTGTGTGCCCGCATTAAGTGCAAAGAATATGTACCAAAAAGAAAGGGCGGGCGAGGGCAACTTTCTTAACGGCTCTTAAGTGTCTGGGGGACAGCGTAGCGGTTTATAACGAAAGTGTCACGTTATGGGCACTAAATGGGAAAGAAATGGGGCGAATGTGGTGAGTGCGAGAACGTTTCTGCAGGTGAGTGGCGAAGTGTGATCTGTGCCATATAGCGAGGGCGTGTCGCGCTAGTGCGCGTAACTTCTGTTGTTTTGACCAGGCGGCTAAAATAAAGATTTTCCCCTAGAGAAGAGGTGGGTACCTATGCCTATTGGCAAAGTGAAGTGGTATGACGCCGAGAAAGGTTTCGGTTTCGTCAGCAACCCGGGCGATGAAGACGTCTATGTTGGCCGCAACGTGCTGCCCAAGGGAGTAGAGGAACTGTTCCCCGGCCAGCGCATCGACTTCGATTTCGCGGCCGGGCGCCGCGGTCCGCAGGCGCTGCGGGTCAAGGTATTGGATAAGCCGCGTCGCCGCACGCCGGCCCGCAAGCCGGAAGAGCTCGGCAGCATGGTCTCTGACGTGATGACCTTGCTGGAGTCGCAGATTCAGCCGGTGCTCAATTCCGGCCGCTACCCAGAGCGCAAGACTGGGCGCCAGGTAGCAGAAATCCTCCGCGCAATCGCGAAGGATTTGGATAGCTAATTAGAAGCCTTCGTGGATTCCTCCGCGGAGGCTTCTCGTTCTTTATCGGTCATCGTGGTCAGCGACCACACGGTGGCCAAGGGGGTTTCGTCGCCGTTGTCATCGGTGCCGATCATCATGGAGGAAATCTCCACCACCTTGAGGCGGGGGCGCTTGCCGGTAGAGGCCTTGATGGGTTCTACCGAGCCGGGGATCGATACCTCGGTGGTCTCGTTTGCGCCGTGCGCGGTTTCATCGTTGGCGGCGGGGTCATCGTAGATGGAAAGAATCTTCCACTCGTGGTCGGAGATTTCTTCGGGAATATCGAGCTTGAGGGTGTCATCATCGCCCACGGTGAGGTTCGGAACCTCGCCTTCCGGGCACTCGCTGCCGGGCTCGCATGCAATGTACGGGGCGACGTCGATGGACTTATCGCCCACGGAGGCGGTGACCTTGATGTCGCGGGGATCGGGACCCGGGCGCTGGTTCCACCAGTTTTGGAAGATCACTACGGCGGCGACGATGACCGCCACGACCACGATGAGGGCCAAGATCTGCAGCAGCGACTTTTTCCTTGCTTCCTTACGGGTTGCCATGGGCCTTTACCTTACTCGAACGTGGAAGAGTTCTTCCCACCGCTTGCCGGTAAGCCAGAACTCATCGTCTGTGATGTGTGCGATGCCGTTGAGGACATCATCGGGGTCGGTATAGCGGGACTTATCAATCGCGTCGGTTGCGATGACGGCGGTTACTCGGCCGGTGGAGGGATCGATGCGGTAGATGTTGTCATCCATCCACACATTGGCGTAGACGGCATCGCCCACGCACTCGAGTTCATTGATGTCTTCGAGGGGCTTTCCCTCCAGGGTGACGTCGGTAGTGGAGCGCTCCGCGAAGGTCTCTGGGTCCATGTGCCGCAGGGTCGCGGAGCCATCGGACATGAGGAGATCCTCGCCGGTATTGCACAGGCCCCAGCCCTCGCCCGAGTAGGTGGCCGTATCTACCTGGCGCAGGTCGTGGTCGTATTTCAGGGCTTGGCCGGACTTCCAAGTCAGCTGCCAGATGGAATCGCCGGCTTGGGTGATGCCCTCGCCAAAGTAGCGCTTATCCAAGCGCGTTTCGGCCAAGGTTTCGCCGGATTCGGGGGAGAAGCGCTCTATGCGGGATTCACCCCACTGGCCGGTGCCCAGGAGCAGGTTGCCGTCCGGATCGGTTTCGAGGCCCTGCGTAAAGGAATTGGGCGGCAGGGAAGCGGTGCCGAGAACCTCGACGGAGAGGTGTTCTACTTCGGGTTCTGCTGGGGTAGAGGAACAAGCGACGAGCGTGCAGGGGAGAAGAATGCAGGCGGCGCGGGAAAGAAACGACATGCACCATATGTACCACCGGGTGCGCTCCATAATGAATAATGAGGGGCGTGAGTAAGCGAAAAGCAAATCCGTTGATCGATTCCCGCGCCGTGCGCATTGCGCGCGAGGCGTTGGATGAGGTGGGGGAAGGGGGCGTCGGCAAGCATATCGGCGTCGCCGGGATGGGCCGAAACGTTGCTACCCACCGATTTGAAGCAGAAATGCCTGGCTACCCTGGCTGGGAATGGCAGGCGGTGCTCGCCTGCGCGGAGGGATCGCGCTACGTCACCGTCAATGAGGTGGCGCTGGTGCCGGGAGGGGAGGCCCTGCAGCCGCCGGAATGGGTGCCCTATGAGGATCGCGTGCGCCCCGGTGACCTCGGCCCCGGAGACCTGATGCCACCGGCCGTGGATGATTCCCGCCTGGATGGGGAAACTTTGTCTAAATCCGGCCTAGAAGACGCCAAGAAGCGCTGGCGCACCGAATTCGGGCCCAATACGGATATGGCGGCCAAGGCGCGCCTGCAATGCCGCACCTGTGCGTTTTATGTGCAGCTGTTGGACAACTATGGCGTCTGCGCCAATGAGTACTCGGCGGACGGCCGGGTGGTGCACTCGCGCTATGGCTGCGGTGCGCATTCGCAGACGCGCGTGCGGGAAGAAAAGAACCCGGAAGTGGCCTTCGATGATGAAAAGCCCATCTTCCAGGATTTTGAAATCGAGGATTAAGGCAGCACACTTATGGCGTAAGACTCGCTGTACGTGAAAGGCGCAGGCGTTGAAAGCCACTCTCGATCGCTATTTCCATATCTCTGAACGTGGTTCCTCCATCGGAACCGAGCTACGCGCGGGAACGGTCTCGTTCTTCGCCATGGCCTATATCATCCTCTTGAACCCGCTCATCCTCGGTACTACCGAGGACGCGGAAGGCTACGCGCTGGGCGTGCCACAGGTCGCCGCCGCCACCGCGTTGGTGGCCGGCGTCATGTCCATCCTCTTCGGCGCCATTGCCAAGTATCCCTTCGCCATGGCCGCAGGCCTGGGCATGAATACCTTCGTGGGCGTGAGCATGGTTGCCACCAGCGGGCTGACCTGGCAAGAATCCATGGGCCTGGTGGTCATCGAGGGCATTATCATCGTCCTGCTGGCCATCTCCGGTTTCCGCACCGCCGTCTTTGACGCCATCCCGCAGTCCATGAAGGCGGCGATGGGCGTGGGCATCGGCATGTTCATCGCCATGATCGGCCTCGTGGATGGCGGCTTTGTCACCCGCGTGCCGGACGCCGCGCACACCACCGTCCCGGTGAGCCTGGGCATTAATGGTTCGATTTCTACCTGGCCGGCGCTGGTCTTTGTCATCGGCCTCATTATCTGTTCCTTCATGGTTATCCGGAACGTGCCGGGTGGGCTTTTTATCGCCATCGTGCTCACCACCATCATCGCGTTTATTATCCAGGCGTTTACCGGCTCCGAGGACTGGGGCATGGCCGCGCCCGTGAAGCCGGAGGCGCTCGGCGGCATTCCGGATCTGTCCATCGTGGGCGATGTGAACCTGGTGGGCGCCTTTACCAAGATCGGCGTGGTCTCTACGGTGCTGCTGATTTTCACTCTATTGCTGACCAACTTCTTTGATGCGATGGGCACCATGACCGGCCTGGGCAAGCAGGGCAAGCTTGTCGACGCCGACGGCAACCTCCCCGATATGAAAAAGGCCCTCGTCGTCGAGGGCTTTGGCGCCGTGGCCGGCGGCCTGGGCTCTGCTTCTTCCAATACCGTCTTTGCGGATTCCTCCGCCGGCATTGCCGATGGCGCCCGCACGGGCCTGGCCAACCTCATGACCGGCGTGCTGTTCCTCGCCGCGATGTTCTTAACTCCGCTCTATGAGATCGTGCCCATCGAGGCCGCCTCTCCGGTTCTGGTCATCGTGGGCGTGATGATGGCCGCGCAGCTGACCGAGATCCGCTGGACCAAGATGGAGATCGCCATCCCTGCGTTCCTGACCATCGTGACCATGCCGTTTACCTATTCCATTGCCAACGGCATCGGCGTGGGCTTCATCTCCTTCGCGCTCATGTCTACCTTCGCCGGCAAGGCCAAGGACGTGCACTGGATCATGTGGCTCTTGGCTGGCCTCTTCGTGATTTTCTTTGGCATGGATCCGATTTCCAATGCCATCGGCTAGCCTAAGGGCATGCTGATTACTGACCCCGCAGACCCTCGCCTGGACGATATTCGGAACCTCAACAAATCCGATAAGTCCGGCGAGGGTCTCGTCATTGCAGAGGGCCCGCTGGTGGTCTCCCGGCTGGCCGAATCCCGGTTCCCCATGCGCTGCCTCGTGGGCTTTCCCAAGAAGGTGGAGGCCTATATTTCCGAGTACGGCGAACCCGAGTGCCCCATCTTCGAGGTCTCTCGCGAGACCCTGGCGGAGGTGGCCGGCTTCGATATGCACCGCGGGCTGGTCGCCGCCGCGGACCGCGCCCCAGAGCCGGAGGTGAGCGAGATTCTAGAGACCGCAAAGACCATCGCCGTGCTCGAGGGCGTGGGCGATCATGAAAATATTGGCGCCATCTTCCGCCATGCCGCGGGCATGGGCGTGGATGCGGTGCTGCTGGGCTCCGGTGCGGCGGATCCGCTCTATCGTCGCTCGGTGCGCGTGTCCATGGGGCACGTGCTGCGCTTGCCCTTTGCCCATTTGGAAGGCGGGTTTACTACCTGGCAGCGTTCCTTGCAGGCGCTTGCCGACGCCTCCTTTACCCTCATTTCCTTAACCCCCAACCCCCACGCAGTGCACCTGGCCGAGGCCATGCACGGCCTGGATAAGGTGGCGATGCTCGTCGGCGCGGAGGGCCCCGGCCTTACCGAACATGCAATGAAGGCCACCGATATACGCGCACGCATACCGATGGCCCCTGGTACCGATTCTCTGAATGTGGGGACCGCCGCCGCCATTTCCTTTTATGAGCGCCAGCGCTCCTTGAGCGACTTAAACGTCTGAGCGCCCCAATTGCCAAGGAGCGAGCCCAAGTGCTTGGCGGTGGAGATGATTTCCTCGCCGGTGGATTCCGGCTCGGCGCTGTGGTCCTCGTAGTCGTCATAGTCGTTCAGGCCCAGCTTATTGGCCGACTGCGCGGCTAGTTCCCCCACGGTGCGCTTGGGCTTTGGCGGGTCGATCTTGGGCTCTGGGCGGCCGTCGACCGCGTAGCCCACAACGTCTAGGTCTGGGCCATCGTGCCCGACCTCGATGTCGAGCCAGTATTCCTGTGCCGCTTCCATGATGCCCTGCGGTTCGAAAGGCAGGGAGATTCCGCCCAGCGGCTCATACTTTTCGCCCGCCCAGTAGGGCGCCTCAAAGGGTTCGGGCAGGCCGGTGTCCTCGTAGAGGTGCTCGCGGGTAGCGCACAGGCAGCGCTTGAGATCGCCGCCCTCCCACAGGGCGAAGCCGGCGTAGCCTTCCTTCTCATTGCTCGCCAGCGCAATGACGCGCTGGGCTGGCACCGCATTAAGGAGCGTGTCCGGCAGCTGGGAAAGGAGAACAGAATCCCCCTCGCAGACCGTTTGCACCACGGTGATGCCGGGGTAGCCGCCGATGTAGTACTCGTTCGGATCCGTTTGTGCGGAGCGGTTGAGCGGGAATTGCCCAATCGGCGTGACCGGGAAGGTCGGGTCCAGCTGGGCGAGGAATTTCCGTCCAAAGCCGCGATCCGCCTTGGGCTCGGTCTTCAACACCTCTTCCGCGTTGGGCTGGGAGATGTACCAGAGAGTAAGTACTGCGTGAGAGATGTCCACGATTAGTCCCTAGGGCGCTTGGTATTGGAGCGAACACCGAGCAGCACGTCCTCCCAATGCGGGGTGACGGCCTTGCGGCGGCGCTTGGTGGGCTTTTCTTCTGGCGAGGGGTTCTGCAGGAACTCCTCTTCCTCCGGCTCTTCCGGAGGGGTGGTCGGCGCGGTGAGGTCTGTGACGTTGCTGGGCTGGTCGCCATCGATAGCTTCGTCATAGCGGCCGCTGCCCAGCGAGGTCAGCGAGCGCACCGGCTGCACGAAATCCGGGTCCGTTAGGTCCGCGGCCACCGAGTTGCGCGCCTCTACCGTGGCAGGCGAGGACATGGACTGCTTGAAGTACCACTCGGCCTCGTTCTCGGACAGGCCGGCCTTCCACGTCACGCGCACGATCCAGGCCTCGCCCTGGTGGCGGTAGGCGTCCCAGGTGGACTCGGAGAGCGAGTGCCCACGGGCGGCAAAGGCGGTGGCCAGAACCTCCCACAAGGTGAGCTTGGCCGGCCCGTCCTCGCGGACCGGGTGGGCCTGCTTGGCAATCTCCGCGATGCGGTTGCGCTCCAGCATGACCGGGTAAGCGAAGGGCTCGATGCGAGATTCGGTCACGCCCATTTCTTCCGCCAGCTCCGCCGCAGAGGCGCCGGCGCGAATGCGGTTTTGGATCTCCGCCGGGCGGATCTTCGTCTCTTCCACCGGTTCCGGTTTGGAGGGCTTGGCCAGGCTGATGGCCGGAGCCGCCGGTTCCTCTTCCGGGGTTTCCTCCTGCTCGCCCTGCAGGGCCTCGCGCAGCTCATCGGTGATGGAGAGGAAAAACTCTTCGCCGTCTTCGGTGCGCAGCACCAAAGAGGTTTCGGTCGACTCGCTGTCAACTGGGAACAGCTCGCGCATAATAGGGCGCTCCTTTTGCCTATCGACGGCGGACATATCTGTGATGCATTCAACTATAACGTGAAGATGCCCCGCGGCCTGCGAGGCGGCGGGGCATGTTGGGTGAGATGCGTTATTTCGCATCCAAGACGTAGTCGATGCATTGGGTCAGCTTGGCGATATCGGCCGGATCGATGGCCGGGAACATGCCGATGCGCAGTTGGTTGCGACCCAGCTTGCGGTACGGCTCCACGTCCAGGATGCCGTTGGCGCGCAGGGTAGCGGCGAGCGCTGCGGCATCGACGGACTCTGCGAAGTCGATGGTGCCCACCACGAGCGAGCGGGACGCAGGCTCCGCGACGAAGGGAGTGGCCTCCGGGCGGGATTCGGCCCATCTATACAGCGTGGTGGAGGATTCCGTAGTGCGCTCAACCATGCCGTCCAGGCCGCCGTTGGCATTCATCCACTGGAGCTGGTTATCCAACATGAGCAGGGTAGCGATTGCCGGGGTGTTATAGGTCTGGTTCTTGCGGGAGTTATCTACTGCCGTCTGCAGGTTGAGGAAGGTGGGGATATGGCGCTCGGAGGCGTTAATTTTCTCAATCCGCTCCAGTGCGGCGGGGGACATGGCGGCGAGCCACAGGCCGCCGTCGGAAGCAAAGCACTTTTGCGGCGAGAAGTAGTAGACGTCCGTATCGGAGATGTGCACAGGCAGCCCACCCGCGCCGGAGGTGGCGTCCACGACCACCAGCTGCTGATCATTGCGAGGGTGCGGGCGGATGACTTCTGCCATCGCGCCCGTGGAGGTTTCATTGTGTGCCCAAGCGACGACGTCCGCCTCCGCAGAAAGCTCGTGCGGGTCGGGTGCGGTGCCCACTGGAGACTCCACGATGGACGGGGCATTCAGCCAGGGTGCACCCGCGGCGGCCTTGGCAAATTTAGTGGAAAACTCGCCAAAGGTGAGGTGGGCGGAGTGGCGCTCAATGAGCCCAAAGGTGGCCGCATCCCAAAAGGCGGTGGCACCGCCCAGAGAAAGGACAATCTCGTACCCCTCCGGTAGGGAGAAGAGATCGCTTAGACCTTCTCGCACCGAACCGACGAGGTTCTTTACCGCCGGCTGGCGGTGGGAGGTGCCCATGACCGCGGGGTCAATGGCCGCAAGCTGGTCGGGGCGAACCTTGGAGGGGCCGCAGCCAAAGCGGCCGTCGGCAGGCAGGAGGTCGGCAGGCAGCGTAAGTTCGGGTGTGCTCATGCACGTCAGTGTAGAACAGTTCCGGTCGAACGGCAGTTATTTTAGTCGGGCAAATCCTGTTGGCGGCGTCACAAAGTTTGCTAAAGTGTGAAGAGGTATCAAGCTAGCTTCCTTAAGTTAGTGCTTAATAGTGACTCTTCACATAGAGAAAGGAACTTCCGTGGCTTCTGAAGACAACAAGGTAGTACTCCAGTACCCAGGCGGCGAGTACGAGATGGACATCAAGCAGTCCACCGAGGGCGACTCCGGCTTTGACATTTCCAAGCTCCGTAACGAGACCGGGCTCGTTACCTTCGACCCTGGCTATACCTCCACCGGTTCCACCGAATCCAAGATCACCTTCATTAATGGTGAAGAGGGCATCCTGCGCCACCGCGGTTACGATATCGCGGACCTGGCGGAAAACGCTTCCTTCAACGAGGTTTCCTACCTGCTGATCAAGGGTCATCTGCCTAACGAGGAAGAGCTCAGCCACTTTAACCGCGAAATCCGCCACCACACCCTGTTGGATGAGGACTTCAAGGCCGCGTTCAATATCTTCCCGCGCAACGCGCACCCAATGGCCGTGCTGGCTTCCTCCCTTAACATTCTTTCCGCGTACTACCAGGACCAGCTCAACCCGCTGGACCCGGAGCAGCTGGATAAGGCCACCGTCCGCCTGCTGGCTAAGGTTCCAATGCTGGCTGCGTATGCTTACCGCGCGTCTCAGGGCAAGCCTTATATGTACCCGGACAATAGCCTGAACGCCCGCGAGAACTTCCTGCGCATGATGTTCGGTTACCCCACCGAGGAGTACGAGGTGGACCCGGTTGTAGCTAAGGCGCTGGATAAGCTGCTCATTCTGCACGCTGACCACGAGCAGAACTGCTCCACCTCCACCGTGCGCATGATTGGTTCCGCTCAGGCCAATATGTTCGTCTCCATCGCCGGCGGCATTAACGCCCTGTCCGGTCCGCTGCACGGCGGCGCAAACCAGGCAGTTCTGGAGATGCTGGAAGATATCCAGAACAACCACGATGGTGACGCTACCGACTTCATGAACCGCGTGAAGAATAAGGAAAAGGGCGTTCGCCTCATGGGCTTTGGCCACCGCGTGTACAAGAACTACGACCCACGCGCGGCAATCGTCAAGGAGACTGCCCATGAGATCATCGATCACTTGGGCGGCGACCCAATGCTGGATCTGGCCATGAAGCTGGAAGACATTGCGCTCAATGACGATTACTTCGTCTCCCGCAAGCTCTACCCGAACGTGGACTTCTACACTGGCCTGATCTACCGCGCTATGGGCTTCCCGACGGACTTCTTTACCGTCCTCTTCGCCATCGGCCGCCTGCCGGGCTGGATTGCTCAGTACCGCGAGCAGCTGGAGATCAACACCAAGATCAACCGTCCGCGCCAGATTTACACCGGCGAGTCCCTGCGTAAGGTTACCCCGCGCAACGAGCGCTAAAGCGCCCCGCGGGTCTGTCGAATTAAGCCGAATCGGGTGGTAGCACCTATAATAGGTGCAGCTCGGTTCGGTTTTTAATGCGACCGCACGAACAAACTAGATTTCCCAAGGAGAATAATCCCCATGGATAAGCCTGTTATTGAAGCCCAGTCTGGCCCAGCGCCGACCGACCTTGTCGTAGAAGACATCGTCGTCGGCGACGGTGCTGAGGCGCAGCCTGGTGCCGTAGTGGAGGTCCACTACGTCGGCGCTGAATACGAGACCAACCAAGAATTCGATTCCTCGTGGGACCGTGGCCAGTCCATCGAGTTCCCGCTGACCGGTCTCATCGCCGGCTGGCAGGAGGGCATTCCGGGAATGAAGGTGGGCGGTCGCCGCAAGCTCATCATCCCGCCGGAAAAGGCCTACGGCCCCGCCGGTGGCGCGCACCCACTGTCCGGCCGCACCTTGGTCTTTATCATTGACCTCATCCGCGCCGACTAAAAGCGCTCAACCCCAGGGTTTGAACTGGCCCCCAAAAGTTGGACTGGTTTAATTCTAGGCGGTGAGGGGTTCAAGGGCCTGATTCCGATATTGCATCGGGGTCAGGCCCTTGAGTCGTTGTTGGATGCGTTCGGTGTTGT
>NZ_JAKRNA010000037.1:0-13704 GCF_022347435.1 Corynebacterium sp. ACRPE
TTGCGGCTTCACGCCGGTACTCCGGCGTGTACTTCTTGCGCTGTTGATTCACAATGAACATCCTCTCCTACGGACACAAGATCCGTACAAATAGGGTGTCCACTACTTGAGGGTAACCTCAAGGAGGGCTAGGGAGTAGGCCGGAGCCCGCAGTGTGTGACCCACGAGAACGGTGGTGCCGGGCTCTCGTATGCCGTTTTCCTCCTCAGGGATGATGTCGGCCGGGGGCCACGGTCGCTAGACTTAAATAGGTAATTTCCCATTTACAAGGAGAATTTGTCTCATGACTAATGCTGCGGCTCGCGCCGTTGACTTGTTTAAGCAATACGGAAGCGATGACACAGCTGTCGTCGCTCTTGATCATGTATCCATTGAATTCGGCAAGAACGAATTCACGGCGATCATGGGCCCATCGGGTTCCGGTAAGTCGACGCTGATGCACACCATGGCTGGTCTCGATTCAGCGACCTCCGGATCAGCATTTATCGGTGATACCGATATGTCGGCGCTCAATGACAAAAACATTACGGCCTTGCGTCGTGACCGGCTGGGCTTTATTTTCCAGTCCTTTAACCTTGTGCCCACGCTGACTGCGGCGGAAAACATTACGCTGCCTACGGATATTGCGGGTAAGGGCGTCGATAAGCAGTGGTTTGAGGAGGTCACTAGCCGCCTCGGCCTAGCAGAGCGCCTGGAACACCGCCCAGCTGAATTGTCTGGCGGACAGCAGCAGCGCGTGGCCTGTGCTCGTGCATTGGTTTCTCGGCCGGAAATCATCTTCGGCGATGAGCCAACGGGCAACCTGGATTCGAATTCTTCGGCCGAGGTGCTCGACATTTTGCGAACCGCGGTGGATAAGGACGACCAAACAGTGGTCATCGTGACACACGATGCCAAGGCCGCCTCGTATGCGGACCGGGTGGTTTTCCTTGCTGACGGCAAGCTTGTGAATGAGTTGCACAATCCGACGATGGAGGCCATTCACCAGGTAATGGCGGAGATTGAGGGCTAAATGGCACGCGGAAACGCAATGCGTAGAGTGTCTCTGCGCAATATCGTGGCGCATAAACTGCGCCTTGGGCTGACGATTCTCGCGGTGGTTTTGGGCACCGCGTTTATTGCCGGCTCGTTTATGTTTACCAATTCGCTGAAGTCGACGTTTGACTCCGCTGTGGATAATCAGTTCCGCGGTGTGGATGCAGTGGTGAGCCAAAAAGACGACAATGGCGCGAAACTGGATGACAAGCTGCGCCAGAAGTTGGCCGACGATAAGGATGTCAAGAACATCAATATCGCGGATTCGGAGACCGTTGTCGCGGCCGATGAGAACTCGGAGGCCTTTCAAACCCAGGGCGGCACGGCCAGTGTTGTTCCGTTCTACCCGGAAGACCAGGTCGTTGGTGGCGCCGATAAGTTGAAGGAGGGCGAGGAGCCTAGCGGTAAGGACGAGGTCCTCATCAACTCTTCCGCGGCCGACAAGTACGACATTTCCGTGGGCCAGAAGCTGACTGTGGTTCACCCCGATGAGCAGGATGAAGTCACCGTCTCTGGCATCTCGGAGCCCGCGGTAGACCAGGGCGAGAGCATCGTGCTGAGCATGGCTGAAAAGGATTACCTGGAGCGCTACGGCGAGCCGAGCCAGCTCAAGGTTTCTGCAGCCGATGGAGTGGATGCGAATGCCTTGGTGGACCACCTGAACGAGAAGTATGAAGTCAAGGCGGAGTCGGGTGAGCGCCTGGCTGAGGAGACCTCGGAGATGATGTCTTCTGCCTTGAAGTTCATCAATTACTTCCTCATCGCCTTCGGCCTGATTGCGCTGCTGGTAGGCACCTTCATCATTGCGAATACTTTCTCGATGATTGTCGCGCAGCGAACGAAGGAGTTCGCTCTCTTGCGTGCGCTGGGTGCTTCCCGTCGCCAGATTACAAACTCGGTGGTGGTGGAGTCCGCCATTGTTGGCGTTCTGGGCTCCATTGTTGGCGTGATTGCGGGTATGGGTTTGGTCGCAATCATTAAGGCAGTCATGAGCGCGCAGGGAATGTCACTCGATGGCGGCTTGGGCCTGAGCGTTTCGGCCATCGTAGTTCCAATTATTTTGGGCACCATCGTGACGGTTGTATCCGCGTGGGCGCCGGCACGGCGCGCGGGCCGCGTACAGCCGGTGGAGGCAATGCGCACTACCGAATCTGCTTCCGGAACTTCCCTGAAGGTACGCACGATTTTCGGTGCCACTATCTTGCTGGTGGGTATTGTTGCGGCGTTGGCAGGCGTGCTTTCCGACGGCGAAACCAGCGTCCGCGCCATCCTCGTCGGCGTTGGTGCGTTCGGCGTCATCGTCGGATTCTTCCTGGCCGGCCCTGCTTTGTCGCTGCCTCTGGTGCCGACGGTGGGCAAGGCAATCGGTGCACCGTTTGGCGCTATTGGTTCACTGGCGGCGACTAACTCGCGACGCAATCCGCGCCGCACCGCCGCCACTGCCTTCGCGCTAACTTTGGGCGTGGCTCTGGTGACGGCCATCGGCATGCTTGGTGCAACGATGAAGTCTTCTGTGGCCGATACCGTGGAGCAGAACATCACTTCTGATTACCTGCTTTCCGGTCCTAGCTCCGGTGAATTCCCGACGCCGAAGGATACGGGTAAGCGCGCGGCGGAGGCCGAGGGCGTCGATAAGGTGATTACCGTCGGTATGGCTCCGGTGACCGTCGATGGTCAGGCATCGATGGATTATGGTCCAGAATTCCAGCAAACGACGACTGCGGATGGAGATCCGTCGTCGATGATTGCGCTCGACATGGTCGAGGGCGATGCCAACTTGGAGAAGGGCTTCATTGCTACCGAAGATTTTGCCAAGGAACACGGCTGGAAGGTAGGAGAGACCTACAAGGTTACTTCTGCGGAAAAGGACAAGAAGGCCGAGGCCAAGCTGGTCGGTACCTTTAAGCCCACCGATGTGGTCCAGAATATGGTGCTTTCGCAGGATGTGGCGGAAAAGGTCGCACCAAAGAAGTCCTTTACCGTCCAAATGGTGGGCGTCTTGGGCCAGGAAGGCTATGACAAGGAAGAGCTGCGCCATAACCTAGAGGACTCGGTCAAGGATTTGGTCGTGGTTCAGGTTAATTCTGGCGAGGAGTATGCGGGCCAGGCGGCTGGCTTTATCGACCAGATGCTCTCCATTCTGTATGGCCTACTTGCCCTAGCGGTGATTATTGCCGTGCTGGGTATTGTCAATACTTTGACCCTGGGTGTTATTGAGCGACGCCAGGAGATTGGTATGTTGCGTGCCGTGGGTACGCAGCGCCGCCAGATCCGTACGATGATCACTCTTGAATCGGTGCAGATTGCGCTCTTTGGCGCGGTGATGGGCATCCTTATCGGCCTCGGCTTGGGCTGGTCCTTCATCGAGATCCTCGGTGATGAGGGATTGGACTCCGCGCAGATTCCGTGGGCGATGGTGCTCATTATGCTCGTAGGCTCGGCTATCGTCGGCATTATCGCGGCCGTCTGGCCGTCGAACCGTGCGGCAAAGACGCCGCCATTGGAGGCAATCGCAGACTAGGTATACAGCTAATGGTCTCATTCTTCGCGCGGAGAATGAGACCATTTTGCTTATATGCCGTGATAAATGCGGGCCGCCCAGATGGTGCCGCGCCAGGCTAGAACGATGCCGAGTCCGATGGTCCAGAAGAGGTATTTGCACAGTCGCCACCACTGTTTGCGTTTGATCATCTCACCCAGTTCCTTCGCCAATGTGGACCAAGTGGATAGGCCGCCGGCGAGGCCGAGGGCGAGGACGGGGTGGATAAGGGGGGCGTCGGCAAGCTGGGCGAAACCATAGGCCAGGCCAATGGCGAGGGAGCCCAAAATATTCGCCACGAAGGTGCAGTAGGGGGCGGGTATAAGCCGGGCAAAGCCATAGCGCAGGCTGCCGCCGATGAAGCCGCCGAGAAGGACGCTGAGAAGATTCATCGCAGCTTGTCACCCGCCAGGTAGCCGCCCGCGCAGCCGATGATGGTGGCAAGTACATAGGCCAGGGCGACGGTCCAATGGGCCTCGGAGGTCAGGAAAGCGAAGGTAGCGAAGCTGGTGAAACCGCCGAGCACGCCGGTGCCCCAAAAGGGGCCGGGCCGGAAGTAGCCCATGAGGGCACTGCCGAGGATATTGATAAGGAGCAGCGGGAGCATGCCGCCGCCGAGCGCGGCGGAGAGGAGGTACCTGGCTACCGCGCCGAGCGCAGCGCCAGCACCCACGACGAGGAAGTGAGGCATGCGGCCTATGTTACTTCCAGTCCATCCCCTGGGACTCTACGAACGCGCGCACCTCATCTACTGGCTTATTGAGCTTGGGGTCAAAGGCTAGGTAGGCCTTGGTCTCGCGAGCCACGAGGCCGGAGAGGAGGATTAGGCCAATGAGGTTCGGGATGGCGATGAGGCCATTGGCCAGGTCGGAGAAGGTCCAAGCGAGCTCGAGCTCCGAGACGGAGCCGACAAAGAGCAGGCACGCGAAAAACATGCGGTAGGGGATAGAAGCCTTGCGGCCGCAAAGGGACTCCAAGGAACGCTCGCCGTAATACGCCCAGGCCATGATGGTGGAAAAGGCGAAGAAGATAATGGAGAGCGAAACGATGGTGCCGCCCCAGTCGCCAGGAAGCACGCGAGAAAAGGCCTCGGCTGTCATGATTCCAGCTTCGTCACGGCCCATATCCCAGGTACCGCCCACAACAATGACCAAGCCAGTGATGGTTACCACGATGATGGTGTCAATGAAGGTCTGCGTCATCGATACCAACCCCTGGCGCGCTGGGTGCGGGGTCTTGGCAGCCGCGGCGGCGATGGCGGCGGAGCCCATGCCGGACTCATTAGAGAAGATGCCGCGGGCAACACCGTATTGAATGGCCATCATGATGGTGGAGCCCACGAACCCGCCAACAGCGGCGGTGCCGGTAAAGGCATCGCTGAAGATCATGGCAAAGGCGGCGGGAATTTCTGCGGCATGCGAGAAGATTACATAGAGCCCGCCCAGGACGTAGACGATGATCATTAATGGGACGAAGGCGGCGGTAATGCGCCCGATGGCCTGGATTCCGCCGAGGAGTACGGATCCCACCAAGACGAAGAGGATCGCACCGGTTGCCGCTGGGGCGATACCGAAGGTCGATTCCATATTGGTGGCCACAGCATTGGCTTGGGCGAGGTTGCCGATGCCAAAGGAGGCGCAAATTGCAAAGATGGCAAAGAATACTGCGAGTACCGATCCGAGTGGTCCGGGGATGCCACGCTTTAGGTATTGCTGTGGCCCGCCGGACATCTCGCCCTTGGAATCCGTGGTGCGAAAACGCACGCCCAGGTAGGCCTCGGTGTACTTGGACGCCATGCCCACGAGGCCGGTAATCCAGATCCATACCAGTGCGCCAGGGCCGCCGATGGACAGCGCGGTGGCCACGCCCACGATGTTTCCCACGCCCACGGTGGCGGCAAGGGCGGTGGTCAGCGCCTGATAATTGGAAATATCACCCTCGGTGGACTGTTCGTCAGAGTCTGTGGCAAAGACGTGACGCGTCGCGCGGCCCAGCGCTCGGAATTGTAGTCCGCCCAAACGAATGGTCAGCCACAGGCCGGTGCCCAGCAGGAGGGGAATGAGGATGAATGGTCCCCACACCACGGTGCTGATGGCGGAGAGGATGGAATTAAGCGAGTCCATTCTTTAAATCTAGCGAACTATAGAAATGGAGTAAATTTCCCCATACCCCCAGTCGGGGGAATATTCGTCCTGCGCAACCACGAGAGAGCAGGCAAGCTGGAATGGAATACCACCCCAACCCCAAGGAGCACGCCATGGCCCATGAGCGCGCCGGCACGCTGGCACAGCCCACGGATCTTATTGATATCGCAGAATTGGTCACCGCCTACTACACCCGCACCCCAGATGCGGAGAACCCGGATCAGCAGGTGTCCTTCGGTACCTCAGGCCACCGCGGCTCCGCGCTGGATCGAGCCTTTAATGAGGGGCATATCCTAGCGATTACCCAAGCCATTGTGGATTACCGCGCGGAACAAGGCGTTGCTGGGGCGATTTTCATCGGCCGCGATACCCACGCGTTGTCCGAGCCCGCCATGGTTTCCGCCCTTGAGGTGCTGCTGGCCAATGGGGTGGAGGTTCGCGTCGACGAGCGCGGCCGCTACACGCCGACCCCAGCGGTCTCCCATGCCATCCTGACCCACCCAGGCACCGATGGCATCGTGATTACCCCGTCCCATAATCCTCCCCGCGATGGCGGTTTCAAGTACAACCCGCCTACCGGTGGACCGGCCGATGCTCAGGCCACCGATTGGATTGCGGGCCGCGCGAACGAGTACCTGCGCGCCGGGCTGGAAGGCGTGAAGCGGACGTCTGTCGCGGGCGTGCTGGACGAGCGCTGCGTGAAGCACGACTACGTGCACAACTACGTGGCTGACCTTGAGAATGTGGTGGATATGCAGGCCATTAAAGACTCCGGCCTGCGCATCGGCGCTGATCCCATGGGTGGCGCCTCCGTGGATTATTGGCAGGCCATCGCTGACCACTACGAGCTCAACATGACCGTGGTGAATCCGGAGGTGGATTCCACTTTCCGCTTTATGACCTTGGATACGGACGGAAAGATCCGCATGGATTGTTCCTCGCCTGATGCTATGGCCTCGCTTATCGACGCCCGCTCAAAGTTCGACCTTGCCACCGGCAACGACGCCGATGCGGACCGCCATGGCATTGTCACTCCCGATGCCGGACTCATGAACCCCAATCACTACCTCGCCGTGGCTATCGAGTACCTCTTTAGTCACCGTCCGCAGTGGGGGAGTGCCGGTGTGGGCAAGACCCTGGTGTCCTCCTCCATGATCGACCGTGTGGTGGAAAGTCTGGACCGCGAGTTGGTGGAGGTGCCCGTCGGCTTTAAGTGGTTTGTACAGGGGTTGCTCGAAGGCACCATTGGTTTCGGTGGCGAGGAGTCTGCCGGGGCGTCTTTCCTGCGCTTCGATGGCTCCGTGTGGTCCACCGATAAGGACGGCATCATTATGGATCTGCTCGCCGCGGAGATCACCGCCGTCACCGGAAAGACTCCGTCCCAGCGCTACGTAGAACTGGCGGAGAAATTTGGCGCCCCAGCCTATGCCCGCACCGACGCCCCCGCGAACCGCGAGCAGAAGGCCATCCTCAAGAAGTTGTCTCCGGACAAGGTCACCGCTACTGAGCTGGCGGGCGCGGACATTGTGGCCAAGCTGACGGAGGCACCCGGCAACGGTGCGGCGATTGGCGGCCTGAAGGTAGCGACGGAAAATGCCTGGTTCGCCGCCCGTCCTTCCGGCACTGAAGATAAGTACAAAATCTATGCCGAATCTTTCTTGGGTGAGGAACATCTCAAGCAGGTGCAAGCAGAAGCACAGGCAGTTGTTTCCCATGTATTAGGGGTTTAACGCTACACTCATCCTCGTGAGTAGCAAGATTAATGGGAAGCTGGTGCTCCATGTCATCAGCTTCATCGCCCGCTTTTTTATGGCTTGGGTGTGGATTGACGCCGGCGTGCATAAGCTTGGCAAAACCCTAGACATGACCCAGGCCGTTAAGGGCTATGACATTTTTACGCCTGATTGGGCTCTTTACCTCGCAACGGTCATTGGCCCACTGGAGGTTATTGGTGGCGTGCTCTTGCTGCTCGGGCTGTTTTTGCGAAAGTCCTCCATCGTGGCCACCGTCGTGTTGCTGCTCTTTATGGTGGGCATCGCACAAGCTTGGGCCCGTGGACTGGATATTGACTGCGGCTGCTTTGGCTTTGACGCCCAAAATCCTGACCGAGGAATGGATTATGCGAAGACGCTGCTGCGCGACGCCGCATATCTATTCCTGACCCTATGGACCATCAAGCGCCCCTTCACCAAGTTTGCCCTTCACCCCTAGTAGGTGGGCAAGGTAGGCTGATCGAGTCCGAAGAATTGCAAAGGCAAGGTTCAAATGAGCAAAGTAACTGACCCTAACGCCAAGGGTGGCAACGGTTTTATCTGGGGAGTTGGCGTACTCCTCGTCATCATTGCCGTTGTTATTGGCTACATCGTGTGGAATGGCAAGCAGTCATCCACGGATTCCGTCGATGCCCTTGAAGCCAAGGACGTAAATATGTCCATGGAGTACAACGACGGCGCTATCACCCTCAAGTCTGAGAGCGCTAAGAAGGGCACCCCTGAGGTGGATCTCTACGAAGACTTCGCCTGCCCGCACTGTGCTGAGTTGGCTCAGGCTACCGACGGTGACATGCAGAAGGCCATCGAAGATGGCAAGCTGATCGTCCACGTGCGTACCCTCAACTTCTTGGATGGCGAGGACATTGAAAACCAGGAGGGCTACTCCACTAAGGCAGCAGCTGCTATGTCCGAGCTGGCCAAGTCTGGTGATATCAAGACCTACTGGAACCTGCGCGACTACATGCTGCAGAACCAGCAAAAGGTGGCTACTTCGTGGGACATCAAGGACATTGCTGACGCCGCCAAGGAGTTTGGCGCGGACGACGATGTCGTTGATTCCATCAAGGATGTGGACGTCAAGCAGGGCAATAAGGTGGCGAAGACCAATTACGACAAGTTGAATAAGGAGACCGGCTCTGTCTCCTCGCCGCGCATCATCAAGGATGGCAAGGATGTTCCATCCGAGGCGGACCAAAAGGCCGGAAAAAACCTGGGTGACTGGGTAGAAATCGTCACCAAGTAGCAGGCGATTTGGAGAGTTAAATACCCTCCATGTATATTTAAGCGAGTTGCAGCCCACAGGGTTGCACCTCGTTTGAGGGGCTATGGCGCAGCTGGTAGCGCACCACACTGGCAGTGTGGGGGTCACGGGTTCGAATCCCGTTAGCTCCACAATATAAAGGAGAGGAACATTAGTTCCTCTCCTTTTCCTTGTTGCGGTGGGCTAGAGCTCCGCCAGGTCCTCATCGAGCATGCGCTGATCGATGGCGATGCCCACGGCCGCGCCGCTTCCCATCGCTTGCGAGACTTGGTCCGGTGAGCTGACCACATTGCCGGCCGCCCACAGGCGTGATACCGAGGTCTGGCCATGCTCTACGCTGACCCACCCGTTGGTTAATTCGCAGCCGGCATCCCGCAGCAGTGCGTCATTGGGCAGAAAATCGGGCCCTGTAAAGCACGCTTCATAGGTGTCTTCTCCAGTGGAGCTTTGCACTACTACGCCGGTCGACGATGCCTTCTCTGGCCGGACTTGTGTCACTTGCGCATCGTTTACCTCTACACCCAATCCGGCGAGTTGGGTGCGATCAAGATCGGTGAGCTCAAGGCCGTTGGGGTAAAAGGTCAGCGTGTCCGTCCACGTGGACAGCAGCTTGCTGATCCGGATGGTAAAAGGCGGATTCGCGCCGCCGATGAGTGCAACCTTCTTCCCGGTAACTTCGTAGCCATGGCAGTATGGGCAGTGAAAGACCCTGGTGCCCCACAAATCGCTGAGGCCGGGGACTGCAGGGAGCTTGTCCGTGAGCCCCGTCGCGACGAGAACGTGGCGGGATTCGAGAACCTCGTCGCTGCCAAGTTTTATCTGCCAAGGCTCGCACTCGGAAACACGGGTGAGTTTCTCCACCGAGCCCTGGGTAATGATTCCGCCGAATTTCTTGACCTCCGCGTGACCGCGCTGAAGCAGTTCGGCGGGAGCCGCGCCATCGAGGCCAAGGATGCCGTGGGCATGTTCGCTGAAGCGATTGCGGGGAGCCTCAGAATCGATTAACTGAATTTTTCGGTTAGCGCGGGCCAAGGTGATGGCCGCAGCGGTGCCGGCAAAGCCACCGCCGATGATGATGACGTCCGAGTACATTGCTCCTCCTTTATAGGAAGTGGGTAGCATGGTTTGCAGCCGAGTATATGCAGTCAACATCGAAGGGGCTCGCGCGCAGAATGACTGATGAATCCACAGGGTTCTTTACACGCGACGCGCTCTATGGGGCGTCGCCTGTACAGGCGCTAGGCAGGTTCTTTGTAAAGTACTTCAACTTTCGTGGCCGGGCGTCCATGAGTGAGTTTTGGTGGGTTTTCGGTTTCCTCGTGCTGAGTTCTGTGGCAATCGGCATTATCGATCGGCGCTTTGGCGTGGATATTGAGACTATTGCCGAGGCGGTACTTGTGATTCCAGTCGTTTCTTTGATGTGCCGGCGGCTGCACGATTCCGGGAGGACGGGGTTGTTATGCCTGATTGGGTTCATTCCCGTGCTCGGTGGAATCGCGTTGCTCTTTATGATGGCCCTGCCCACGCAGGGCCGCGCGGCGCTTTAAAAATTTCCTTGCCTGATTAGGCTGGGCGGCATGCAGACTTTTTCAAAGCGAGTACGCGACAGAGATCAAGCAGGTGCCGAGGCTGCCGGACTGCGGTGGCTCGGGGAGGCCACCGACGCGGTGGTCAACGTCGTGAGCGCCGACGGGCTGGAAATAGTAACCGAGCGTGTGGACGAGGTCATGCCTACGCCGGAGGCGGCGCGGACATTTGGTGCGGAGCTGGCACGCATGCACCGCGCGGGAGCCGAAGCGTTTGGCGCGCCTCCCACCGGGTGGGAAGGCAAGAACTTCATCGGCAGTATCGAACAGGACTGCCTCCCGACGGATAATTGGGGGGAGTTCTACGTTCAGCAGCGCGTGCTGCCTTTTGCGGAACTGGCAGGGATTAGTGCGGCGCAGCTGGACTTGGTAAGGCGTGCCTGCGACGCCATCGTCGCGCGCAGTTGGGATGTGGCGCCGGCTCGCATCCACGGCGATCTGTGGGCGGGCAACCTGCTCTTTGACGCGGACGGCGGCATCATGATTGACCCCGCCGCCCATGGTGGGCACCCGCATACGGATTTGGGGATGTTGGCGCTTTTCGGGGCACCGTACCTCGAGGAGATTTTCCGGGGATATGGTGCGCCGAAGGACATTGAGAAGTGGATTCCCATGCACCAGCTACACCCGTTGGCGGTGCATGCGCTTACGCACGGCGCCAGCTATAACCGCCCGTTGGAGCGCGCGGCTGCCGCAACCTTGGAGGCGCTGGGCTAAAGATTCGGCCCCTGCGGCATGATGCGTTTGTGGGCGCCGCGGCGCCATAAGGTTTCGATGCGCTCGCGGGCGGCGTCGGGAACCGCTTTGCCCTCCAGGTAGTCATCGATGTGGGCGTAGGTGACGCCGAGGGCTTCTTCGTCGGGAAGCTGGGGCTTATCGTCCTCCAAGTCCGCGGTGGGAACCTTCTCCCAGGTAGAGCGCGGGGCACCAAGGTGCTCTAGGAGGGCGGCGCCTTGGCGCTTATTGAGGCCGGCCAAGGGGAGGAGATCCGCCGCGCCATCGCCCCACTTGGTAAAGAAGGCGGTGACGTTTTCCGCCGCATGGTCGGTGCCGATGACTAGCGCGCCGACCTCACCGGCGATGGCATATTGGGCGGTCATGCGCAGGCGGGCTTTGGTATTGCCACGGTTGAAATCGGTGACGTCGGCAAGCTGCAGCGCATCCGCCACCTGCTCGTCGAGGGCCAAGGTGGCCGGCTTGATATCGACGGTGGGGCGGTGATCGGGCTGGATGAAATCCAGAGCAATCTGGGCATCGTCCTCATCGGCCTGCACGCCGTGGGGCAGGCGCACGGCCCAAAACTCCGCGCCGTCGACGCGCTCCACCGCCAGCTGCGCAAGCTTTCCCGCCAAGGTGGAATCTTGGCCGCCAGAGATCCCCAGCACGTAGCCTTTAGCGCCGGTGGCGCGCAGGTATTCAACCAGGAAATCCACGCGGCGCTGCACTTCCGCTTCTGGATCGATAAAGGGGCGCACACCCAGGGCTTTTATGATGGTTTGCTGCAGGTTTTCGGCATCGTTCGACATGACGTTCATGGTAGCCGCCTGACACAATATTGTGCTGTGAATAAGGAAGTTTATGTCAAGGTAGTAGCTGGAATAGCGGCCCTGGGCGGGCTGCTATTTGGATACGACACCGGCGTGATGTCCGGTGCCTTGCTTTTTATTAGCCCCGCATTCGACATGAGCGCGCACCAAGAGGGCTGGGTGACCTCGATGCTGCTCGTGGGTGCTGCAGTAGGGGCGCTGACGGCCGGGCGCATCGCCGATAGGTATGGGCGCCGTTTCACGCTGATTGCAGGCGGCATTATTTTCGTGGTGGGCTCCATCTGGTGTGCGCTTTCCGGCTCGGTGGGGATGCTGGCCACGGCGCGCACCTTTTTGGGCTTTGCCGTGGGTGCAGTGTCCATCGTGTCTCCCATGTACATCGCGGAGATCGTGCCCGCCAAGGTGCGCGGGCGCATGGTCTCGCTCAATACCCTCGCGATTGTGGTGGGTCAGTTGATGGCCTACCTGGTCAACTCCGCGCTGGCCTCTACCGGTAGCTGGGAGTGGATGCTGGGCCTGGCCGCCGTTCCAGGCCTAGCGCTGGCGCTCGGAATGGCTTTCCTGCCAGAGACGCCGGTATGGCTGGCCACTAACGGGAAAATGCCCCGCGCCCAAGAGATTGCCGGGCGCGCCGGGATGGATATTTCGGAGCTGACCTCGCAGGACACTGCGCGCAAGTCCAGCGGATCCGAATGGAAGGCGCTGAAGGCCAATCGCTGGATGCAAATTACGGTGCTGCTTGCCATGTTGATGGGGCTGACGCAGCAGATTACCGGCGTCAACGCCATCGTGTACTTCGCGCCGACCATGATGAACCAGGTGGGGATATCCACGGCTAACTCGGTTTATACCTCCATCGTTATCGGCACGGTATCCGTGCTGGCCTGCTGGGTGGGGCTGAAGGTCGTGGACCGCATTGGGCGAAAGCGATTGTTGCTGATCGGCCTGACTGGCAATGTGGTCTCGCTGTTTATCCTCTCCTTTGCCTATTCCCACGCGCAGGACTCCACCGCCATGGCGATGGTCTCGTTGGTATTCATGGCGCTGTTTATCGCCTTTCAGCAGGCGGCAGTGTCGCCCACTACCTGGCTACTCATCTCCGAGCTGGTGCCACTGCAGGTGCGCGGCCTAGGCATGGGCATTGCGGGGCTCTCGCTATGGGCCACCAACTGGGCCGTGGCGCAGTACTTCCTGCCGCTAGTGGAGTGGCTGACCGGCCCGGTGGCGTTTATCGTCTTCGGAGCCTTTGGTCTCATCGCCATCGGCTACACCAAGGTTTTGGTTCCAGAGACTATGGGACGTAGCCTGGATGAGGTAGGCGAGGAAATGAAGTCGCGCTACGAGCGCGAGTCCGCACCCGTGAAGCCTTAGTGTTTTGGTATTGACGGCCGTGTGAGGTAACATTTTTCCTCGTGTCATGGCTGGGGATTCCCAGTCCGTGCTTTACTTATTCAACCGCATGTAGATTGCGCATAACGAAAGGAGCGCCCGATGAAGGTCCGTAAGTCCCTTCGGTCGCTGAAGAAGAAGCCGGGCGCCCAGGTTATTCGCCGCCACGGTAAGGTCTTCGTGATCAACAAGAAGGATCCCCGTTTCAAGGCTCGTCAGGGCTAATTGAGACGCGATTCCATCCGCTCCCTCCGGCTTCCGGAGTGGGGCGGATTTTTTTATGCGTGAGCTCCGGCACAAAGGATAAATTCGGGTTAAGGGTCAAAAAGTGTGTCCGGAATCGCGGATTTTCACGGATTGACCTGTAGGTTTCCGGAAAGTATATGCTCCGGAAGCATATATCTAGCCCCCGACGGGAAATCCTCGGTGTG
>NZ_JAKRNA010000038.1:0-13207 GCF_022347435.1 Corynebacterium sp. ACRPE
GATAGGCAAGCAGCGCTCGTCGGAGACGATGAGTTCATGTTCATCGATGTCCCGCCAGGCGATGAGAACGCTATCGAAGCGGCAATCGCAGTCAGCGACTTCATCATTCTTCCGACCCGTTCTGCTGCTGCCGACCTCTCCCGAGTATGGGAGCTGCGCGACGCAGTCAACGGAACACCTCATGCAGTCTTACTGACGTTCGCCAGGAAAGGCACCAGCGCCCTTGACGCGGCACGAGAAGCGCTCGAAGCAGAACACATGCCGCACTTTAAAACCGAAATCCCGCTACGCGAAGATATGCACCTAGCGTTCGGATACTGCCCAGGCCCAGACATGCACGGCTACGACCACGTCGCCGACGAACTCATGGAGATGATGAAATGAGCACCAGCAAAGAACGCGCCAGGGCGCAGCAAGGCCCGCGAACCTCAACGAAAAAAGCCGCGAAGCTAACCTCAGCAGCCGAGAAGACAACAGTGCGAAGCGCATTCCACCAACCCACAGGCCGCGACTACGTCAAGAAGATGACGATTGAAATCGACCGCGACCTTCACGCAGAACTTAAAGTCATCGCCGCCCAAAAAGGCGTGACCATCCGCGAGATTGTTAGCACCTACCTCGAAGAATACGTTCACAACAATAAATAAAGGTTTACAGGCATACAGGAATACAGGTTTATGGCACCTGTATTCCTGTATGCCTGTATCCCTGTTGCTCTGGATAATTCGCCACCGTATGGGTAAATCAGCGCACGCTTTTACTGCGTATCGGTAAATCAGCGCAGTGCGGTTTACCCATAAAGAAAGCGCCCGCGTGGGGCGCTTAGCGATGGTTGGGGTTAGTCGAGTTGGGGCTTGGGTGGGCACTGTCGGATGGACGTCGTTGTCTTGGTGACGGTGACGCCGTGGGCGTCGACGGTGATGCCGGCGTTAGGCCAAACAGATCGGCTGCTCAGTCGGTCTCGTCCATCGCTACGTCCACGAAGAAAACGCCCACCGCGTCTAAAACGAACGCCTGGAAAGACCAGGCGAGCGGCACTCAAATCTACTGTGCGGAGTCTGCCGCCAGATGCCCCAGACCAATCGAATTCAGGATCCCCCCAAAGACCCGTGGATTATTCATGATCCACTTTGCGACCGTTGGGCCTGCCAGACCTCCGCCGATGCAGGAGGCAAGGATATTCCCCATCAGTGCAGCGTTGTGGGCATACCCTGCATTCTCATCCAACGCAGCCAATGAGGGGTACGCAGAAGCTGCGCACATCGCAATCCGGGCACCGATGATCACAGCCGGGGCTATGCGGGGAGCAACTCCCTCATTGTGGCCCATCTGCCGCTGTACAGAGTGCGTGATAGCCCGTTCGTAGCCTTCTGGGTCAGCAGTCGGGTCTGGGAATTCCTCGGAAGCCTCTTCGATGGCCGTTAGCATGACTTCGTCGGGGATGCTGTCATCAAAGGAATCCTCGACCTGAAGAGAGTCCTGCTCCATAGTTTGCGTATTAGAATGGGCCGGCGTCGCGCTAGCCACTGGTACAGCGAAAGAAACGGTCAGGGCAGCAATCAAAGCGGTCACTGTTGCACGAGTATTAGTAGTCATACGGGGAGGGCATCAAAGGTTTACTCCCCCCGTTTAGGACGATTGCAAAAGGGGGTACGAAAGTACATGAAACGCCTAATATTGGGAATCGCTATTGGTCTTCTAGCAGGAGGGATTATCGTCTTTATTGCGACCTCCTACGTAGACCTCACATCACCTTTTTCCTGGTTAGTTTTCTTCATCTCTGCGGTCATTGTGGGAGCCGCCGTCGAAATGATCTTTGGGGGAGACAAACGCGGAAAAAGCGCCTCGGAACCAGACAGTGATACTCGTTCTTGATGTCTCCGCGCGCCCCCTATCTCCGTTTTTGGCGCGTCGTTGGGCGTGGTAATGAGTTCGCGGCCTGAACTGGGAAAAGTCCGCGTATTGGTAAATCTGCGCAGACAGCCTTGTGCAGCTGAAACGCGGTTATGTATGGCTTGCCATATGGCAAGCCATACATAACCGCAGGTAAAAGGTATATTTTTCGCGTGTCATGGCTAGTAAATAACACCGGTGTCATTTAGAGTCAGGGAAAGACAATGAAAAACGAAGAAAGCCACCGGGCGGCAACCCGATGACTTTCGCTTATCACCCAGCACACACCTGGGAGAAAGCACGGTCATGAGTTTACAGACTCATGCGCAGAATGCGCACACTAAAACACCTACCCGCGTCGAGCGCGACCGTGGTGGACTGGACAACACCCCAGCATCTGCCAGTGACCGCGACCTTTTACGCGAGCATCTAGGCCGCGATGTACTCCACGGTTCAGTCACACGAGACTTTAAAAAGGCCTATCGACGCAACGCTGACGGCACGAACTCGCCGCGTATGTATCGCTTCGAGACTGATGCTTTAGGACGGTGCGAGTACGCCATGCTCACCACCAAGCAGTACGCCGCCGTCCTGGTCGTAGACGTTGACCAAGTAGGTACCGCAGGCGGTGACCCCGCAGACTTAAACCCGTACGTCCGCGACGTGGTGCGCTCACTGATTACTCATAGCGTCGGGCCAGCCTGGGTGGGTATTAACCCAACTAACGGCAAAGCCCAGTTCATATGGCTTATTGACCCTGTCTACGCTGACCGTAACGGTAAATCTGCGCAGATGAAGCTTCTTGCAGCAACCACGCGTGTGCTGGGTGAGCTTTTAGACCATGACCCGCACTTTTCCCACCGCTTTAGCCGAAACCCGTTCTACACAGGCAAAGCCCCTACCGCTTATCGTTGGTATAGGCAGCACAACCGGGTGATGCGCCTTGGAGACTTGATAAAGCAGGTAAGGGATATGGCAGGACACGACCAGTTCAACCCCACCCCACGCCAGCAATTCAGCTCTGGCCGCGAACTTATCAACGCGGTCAAGACCCGCCGTGAAGAAGCCCAAGCATTCAAAGCACTCGCCCAGGACGTAGACGCGGAAATCGCCGGTGGTCTCGACCAGTATGACCCGGAACTTATCGACGGTGTGCGTGTGCTCTGGATTGTCCAAGGAACCGCAGCACGCGACGAAACAGCCTTTAGACACGCACTTAAGACTGGCCACCGCTTGCGCCAGCAAGGCCAACGCCTGACAGACGCAGCAATCATCGACGCCTATGAGCACGCCTACAACGTCGCACACACCCACGGCGGTGCAGGCCGCGACAACGAGATGCCACCCATGCGCGACCGCCAAACCATGGCAAGGCGCGTGCGCGGGTATGTCGCCCAATCCAAGAGCGAGACCTACAGCGGCTCTAACGCACCAGGTAAAGCCACCAGCAGCGAGCGGAAAGCCTTGGCCACGATGGGACGCAGAGGCGGACAAAAAGCCGCACAACGCTGGAAAACAGACCCCGAGGGCAAATATGCGCAAGCACAAAGGTCGAAGCTTGAAAAGACGCACCGTAAGAAAAAGGCTCAAGGACGATCTACGAAGTCCCGTATTAGCCAAATGGTGAACGATCAGTATTTCCAGACAGGGACAGTTCCCACGTGGGCTGAAATAGGGGCAGAGGTAGGAGTCTCTCGCGCCACGGTTGCTAGGCATGTCGCGGAGCTAAAGAAGAGCGGTGACTATCCGGACGTTTAAGGGGTCTCATACCGTAAGCAATATACGGTTCCCCTGCCGTTAGGCAGTTAGATAAAACCTCACTTGAAGAAAACCTTGAGGGGCAGGGCAGCTTATATGCTTCAAAGCATGACTTCCTCTGTTCTCCTAGACCTCGCAACCCTCCGCCATAACCTCACCGAATTCAAAGTGCGCTGGCTTGCCCATATTGAGGAATGGAAAGCAGAAAACCGACCAACGACTAGCTCAATGCTTGTTCGAATAGGCCGCACTCATGTCGCGGGGGGCGGCCTATTGTCGAGACCATGAGCTTCCTTACCGAGTACAACGAACCCCGCGACCTGAGCCTGATTGATACTTCTCCCGCCAAGCTGGAGGGGGATTGCTACGAAGTGGCCAGCGCTTTGCGCGCCGCCGCCCGCTTTCTCGAAGTCCTCAACCAACTACCGGGCACTCCCGCAGTGCGTGACTGGCAAGGCGACGCAGATGAGCTAATAAACATCGCGAAGGCGCTTACCGATGACGCCGCAGAGTTTTTTAGCGACCAAGACTCGCAACAAAACTAACGTCCCGCTCCTGTTGCGGAACCACGTCGCGTGGTTATGCTCTTGGTTAGTCAGTAGTGCTGGCAAGGGGGCTTAACTTATTTCACCCCCGAGTAAGCCCCTTTGTCGGGGTTGGAAACCTCAAGATTGGAGAATAGATAATGCTTCTCGAAACCTACACGGCATTGCTCGAAGACTATGTAAAGACTGGCGACAATGGTAAATCCTTGGTCTACGCAAGGAAGACTGGATTTGATTCACGTGAAGCCGCATGGGAGTGGGTCATTCAGGCTGTAGCAAACCTTTGGGGCGGCTCGCGGGTTGCAGGTAGCGTAAACGACTATTCCGAGAAAGACCTCAAGAAATCCGATCCTGCTATTCGGGCGATGGATTTTGCCGTCCAAGAGAAGGACGATCCGGCTCGCGGGCTTTGCCTTGCGGTCACGATAAACGAAGAAGCGTCATATGCGAATGATGCAAACTTCCCTAATGTACTCTTCACAGATCCCCTCGCACCTGAGAATCGCGGCAAGGGAAACGACCTGCAATAAGCACATGACGGGGTTCCCATTTTGAGAACTGAGTCGCTGTCAGGGTTGCGACCCCTAATGTCTAATGGGGTCGCTACTGTGATTGCAACCCTTATTGGTTAATGGGGTTGCAACCCCGATTCAAGACAAACCCCGACCAGTGGGGTACGGCCATGCCGGCCGGAAGACGAAAGCCTAAAGGTGAACTAGCTCACGGCGACAATCACCGTAATGGGTTTTATACCAAGACCATCAACTCTGGCTACGGATCGTTGGAAATGACCGGGCTTAGGGAACAGGGCGGTACGCTTACTTCCCAGATGGGCATCCATTTCAGTGTTTAGCAAGCAGCTTCTTTTCAATCGCATCAATCTTGGCCTTATCGGTCGGCTCTCGTCAAGCTACAGTAGCGATTCTGTTTCATCTCCTTATGTGGATTAGGTACTCATGCACAACCCATCAGACCTTCTTTGACAAGGTTCTCGGTGTAAAAGATGCTGACAAGTTGCGTTCTGACTAATGAATTAGTTTGTCGATTCTTTAGTGCCGTTGCCACAATATTCTTCCGTCTCCAAAGGGAGGAAATAGGAAAATGAGATGGGCTAAACAGGCTATGCCAATACCAAAAGAGTCCATTGCAAAAGCTGGAAATGCTAAAAATGCTGCACTAAAAGGACCCGTACATGCGATGATTTTTGCATCTCGAGCAAGCTTTGGCTGTTTAGTAACTACTGATATGCGGAAGAGCGTGGATTCTATCTTTGGGGGGTTCTCAGGGAGAAATATTGAAGATGCAACGATATGACCCATTTCGTGAGTCCAGAAAGGAAGGAATGCGTAAAAAAAGGATGCTTTTAGAGAAAAAGTGAGTACAGGAAGAAGGGATGTGTCTCTAAAAGCAATGGCAAATGTAGATGCCAGTAGGGCTATCCCCGCCAAGACAATTATCAAGGGGGACATCTGTCGGCATATGGCAACTGTTAATTCTCCAGCCAGCGATATTAACGCGTTGGCGTTTATATTTTTTCTATTCACGAGTGGAAGATTTTAAATTTTCCTTGTATCGCGTTAGTGCGCGAAAAATCAAGATGGTTATAAATGAGAAGATAAAAAGAGCCATGAAAATGATAAACAAATTCAACTGGCTATTGATTCCAAAGGTCGCGTCTAGATTGTTTCTTTCGTTTACCGAAGAAGAGAAGAAGACTGAATCGAACAAGCCGGTTGCTTTGAATTCTTCGGCGTCATTTGAGAACGCTAAATAGAGAATCGTTAAGACTGCCGCGCTGCCGGTCAGGCAAAATGCGATAATAAGACTGGCAAGTGCAGTGGAAAAGATTTTCATTAATGTTCCTTAATGGTCTGGAAGTGAATTTTTCTTTATTTCGATTATTCCGGCTGACGCTACGCTTAGAAGGAAAAATAGCGTGGCGATTGCCCACCCCCAAGGGGGGAGGGAAAACACGGAAAGCCCTAAGGCAAAGAATATTACAGATATAGCAGCGATGGCTATACCAGTTATAACTGCAAGAGGATTGTCTTTTTCGGAGGGAAGAATAATCCCTAAAGTTGTAGTTAGTGGAATAGTCCCAATACAGCCAATTACGCTAATTAGTCCCGTAGTGCTGTCCCCCCCAATGGCCCAAAATCCTATAAAGAAAACGAGTACAAACGGAATAGATATGCTTAACAAAGATAAGCAAAGGAAGAGGTAGACCTCAACGGGGCGTACCTTAAGAGACGGAAAGTTGCGTAGTGGACTTGTTGATGAGTAGGCATAGATTCCTAGGAACGAAATTATTTCTCCGGCTAGAATGGGGGGGATAGACTGAGAAAGAATGAGAAGAATATAGCCTCCCAGCGCGAATATTAGAGTAATCCAAGTTTCTTGCGCTCTTAAAAAACTAAGGAGGTAAGACTTAAAGAGGGTTTGGCGAATAGTAGACGGATTACTTAAGTCTCCTTTAGAGGGCGTTCTAGTAAGGATGTACTCTTTTTGTCTGGTGAAGAGCGCTCCGCTTGTTAGGGTTGCTGCTGTTAATAGAAAAATACATGAGATAACAGCCGTCAGGGAGCAAATGAAAAAGCCATACTTTTCCGAAATCCAGGTGTAGGTATCACTCCACAGGAATGCTCTGTTCCCAGACTGGAATGCTGAGGTAATTCTAGCGACTTTCGTCGTCATTCCAATCTGAGATACTCCAGCGAGTATTAGCAATACACAAATTGCTAATATGTCTTTTATTCTTTCCAGCCGGATTACGGAAAAACCCCAAGTCAGTATGTTGTAGATGAAGGCAAGTCCAACCACTAGTGTGGCTGCGGGAAAAACGATAGAAGTAGCCACTTGGCTAGATACTTCTATCCCAAAAACAAATGGCAGGGGTGCGATAGAAGAAAAGAATATGATTATCAGAATTCCCGCGATAAATGCTAATTCATTTATAAAAAGGGCAACCGAACGCTGGTGGTCTGTAACGGGAAGACTCTCTGTTAGAGAGAGCATATTTGATGATTTGAGAAAAAGTAGTCTTACCACAATAAAGCCAATAAAGACCCATTGGGGGAGTGTCAGATTGGCTAGGCCTAAGACTAATGTGTCTATATGCTCAACTTTATTCGACCCTCTGTAAAAGAGGTAGCCGATGGTGGCCAGCACTATTAAGAGGGTGGTCCCGAGGAACGCCAACAGTATTCGCGTCCCTCGGTATCGCAGAATGCCGAGGGAGAGCATTCTTCTAACCAGGAAAGTTCTGAAAAACCTGCTTATGGATAGTGTTTCCTGAACGGCTGTCACCTGTTTCCCTCCTCTACGAGGTTTTCGAGAAGAGAAGTAAGGCTGCCGTATTGGTTTGACATTTCAGTATAGGTAACGTCGCGTAGCAGCCGTCCATCTTTTAAACCTAGGTATCGGTCAGCAAGGTCTTCAGTGAGAAAATTGTCATGGGTGCATAGAATGACTGTTTTATCACGCGATAAATTAGACAGGTCTTCTTTCGCTAAGCGAAGGGACTGAAAATCAACACCATTGAGTGTTTCATCTAGGATAGTTAAATCCCTGCTCATTAAAAGAGCGCAGATGAATTGGAGCTTCTTTTTCATTCCGTGGGAGTAGTCTTCAATAAGAGAGCTAATTTGCCCGGATAGTTGATATCTCTGAAGTAAGTCGTCTAGTTTTTGAGAGTCAACTGGCTGATGGTATAGCGAAGAATAAAATTTTATTAATTCTAGTCCGGTTAGGAAATCAGGGAGGTTTTCATTGCCGGTTAGGAGCAGAGTATTCTGCTTTGCCTCCCGCGAGGCAGGGGGCAATCCGGATAGGCTGATTGTCCCGGTACTGGGGGTGAGGATTCCGGCAAGCATTTTTAGCAAAGTGCTCTTCCCGGATCCATTTGAACCAACAAGACCTACTACTCCGCTGGAGGCAACCTCGAAGCTTATGTCATTGATAGCTGGAGAAGAGCTGCCAGCGTAGCAGTAGGTGATTGATGATGTAGTGAGCATTAGTCGTTAGAGTGGATTAGCGCTGGCATTCCATGCTGACTGAAAATCCCCACTTTACCCATTTCCAGTGTCCGGTGAATTTGCCGTGACCTTTCGTTACGCACCACACAGCCATACCTGCTAGGAGGACGGTGCCTAGGGCGAGGAGTACTGCAACGAGCACCACGTACCAAGCGTCGTAGCGGAGCAATGCTCGGTCAAAGCGGTCCTTTGCGCTAAGCAGATATGGAAAATAGTATGCGCCCAGAGGTGAAGAGGCGAGAGCTGGCATTTCAGTAGTAGGTGCAGAGCGGTCAATGACAGTGGTCATTTGGTTTCCTTTGGGTAGAACTGACTGGAGAGACACTTTGACATAGAAGTATGTTCGTGTGTCCGAAAGGCATTGTATTACACAGTTATAATGTTTTCTACAGATGAAGTGAAAACGGATCTCCTTATCTAGAGAGTTATTTTCCTGATCAGTGGTTAAACCTTTTGTGGTTTAGCGTTGCTGTGGAAGTTACGCCTGCGACTTCCTTTCCCCGTGTGATTGCCACGTCCTGGTGCTCGTTTGCGCGTGCGCGCCCTAACGTTTTGAGCGCGCTCTGTTGCTCATACTGATATGCGAATGCGCCGACGCATTGCCTGGCACAAGCACCCTGCTATCTGTTCACAGGTGTTCACGCCCCTGACCGCGACCTATGCTCGCTGGCGCGCCCAGTTTCATGGTACATTTGCAACAAGTTGCCCAATGGGGTGTCCAGGTGGTCACCGTGGTGATTGACAGGAGGTGTCGGAGTGCTGACTATCGCGAAGATGGGTGCGCACTCCGTGGCCTATTATCAGTCCACGGTTGATGAGAATCGGGGGACGGATTCGTACTATTCCGAGGACGGAAAGCAGCCAGCTTCGGTGTGGCTTCGGGGCGAAAACATGGCTGAAGTTTCGGCATTTTTGGGCGCTGAAGATGGTGCGATCGTGTCGGGGAAAACGGTTGAGGATTGGTTCAATAAGGCGGTCGCTCCGAGCGGTGCGGGGCTTGGAAATGCTCCGCGAAAGGATAGTGTTCCAGGTTTCGATCTGACGTTTTGCGCGCCGAAATCTGTCTCCTTGTTGTGGGGGATGGGCGCAGATTCTGCCGTGCGTGGCATCGTCGATGAAGCCCACCAGGCGGCAGTATCCCAGGCGCTGGATTACTTGTCGGAGCATGCCAGCTACACGCGAAAGCAAATAAAAGAGCCGACGGGAAAGCGTCTTATTGTCGAAAAGTTGGCGGGTATTTCGGGCGTGAAATACGAGCACCGCACTTCACGTGCGGGCGACCCGCACGTGCATTCACACGTGTTGTTGGCAAATAAACAGCTATGCCGAGACGGCAAAGTTCGCACGCTCGATGGGGTGAGTTTGTACCACGAAGCGCGCGCGGCAGGCATGGTGTATCAAGCCACGGTGCGTGAAATCTTGAGCCAAAAACTCGGCGTAGAGTTCGGCGACGTGGTCAACGGATGCGCAGAAATCGTCGGCCTTGATGACCCAGAATTGATTGCGTCGTACTCGACCAGGGCGCGTGAAATCGACCAGTGGCAGGCCGACAATGGGCTTGAAACCCGCGCGGCGTATGAGCGTATCGCGCAGAAAATCACCCGGCGTACCAAGGACACCGACACCCCACTAGACGAGCTAGAAACCGAGTGGGCACGTGCTGAACACGGCGCGCAGGTGCGTGAGTTTGTGGCCGGACTTGTGCCAAACAATGAAGCGCCAACGCGCGCGGTGGGTGAGGATTGTTTGCCGAAACCAGCCCAGATTTTAAGCGCGGTTGTTGCAGAACGCTCCACGTTTACCCGAGCTGATGTTGCCGAAAAAGCAGCAGAACTTATCCGCCCAGGCGCAGTTTCCCCGGAGGATATGACGGTCACGGTTGAGGGGCTGGTTGATGCTGCGTTGGCTGCGCACGGTACATGGTCGGTCACCCCGGAGAAGTCCCGCGAGCTGGATGCCACCCAGCGTGAAGGTTCGCAGAAGTACACCACTGTCGAGGTGGTCAACGAGGTTGAACGTGGCGTTGATATGGCTACCGCACGCATTGAGCGCGGCGTCAATGCCGAGTCGATCCAACCTGTCGAGGGGGAGCTTTCGCCTGCGCAGGCTGATGCTATGCGCGCGGTTGTCGGCTCTGATTACCTGGCGTCTGTGGTGGTCGCACCGGCTGGTGCCGGTAAGACTTCTTCGCTCAAGGCCGCGCACAAGGCATGGAATCAGGCCGGTAAACACGTCGTAGGCCTAGCTCCTACGGGTAAGGCTGCTGACGTGATGGTGGGTGAGAATGTGGCTGATGAATCCATGACGATTGCGCGCGCTTTTGTTGGCACCGACGATCTGACACCGGAGCATACAGCGGTGAAGCTGGGCTGGAACCGGGACACCGTTGTGGTTGTTGATGAAGCCGGCATGGTGTCTAACCCCGATACGATCCGTGTGCTGGAGACTGCCACTGCTGCCGGCGCGCGCGTGGTCTTTGTGGGAGACCCAGAACAATACTCGGCGGTGAAAGCTCGTTCTGGTCTGCTGGCGACCTTGTCTCATGAATTGCCTGATGCCGTTGAGCTACGCGAGGTGTTCCGCCAGCGTGATGCGGGTGAGCGTGAAGCATCGAAGTGGCTGCGCGGTGGCGAGGAAGCAGACGTTTCTCGTGCCGCCGAGTGGTACATGCAGAACAAGCGCCTGCACGCAGGTTCGGTTACGGCAATGATGGACGATGCGTTGGACGGGTGGCGCGATGATACTGCCGCAGGCAAGCAGTCGCTGCTGGTTGCAGCAACCCGTGACCAGGTCACCGCGCTGAATGCTGCGGCGCAGAAGATTCGCGCAGAGCGCGGCGAGATTAACCCCGAGCACCGCCTGGGCTTGTCTGATGGGCTAAAAGCCGGTGTTGGTGATGTCATCTTGACTCGTCGCAACGATTCAAAGCTGGTGACCAGTAGCGGGGATATGGTGCGCAATGGTCAACGCTGGGTCGTTGATTCCATCGGGAAAGACGGTTCCATTACGGCCCGACGGTGTGATGATGATTTAGCCACTGTGACACTAAACCGCGACTACCTCGATAAACACACCCAGCTGGGCTATGCCGCTACTGGGCATAGTTCCCAAGGCGCGACCGTCGATGTCGCCCGTGTGGTGGCAGGGGTTGGCAACCTGGACAAGGCCAGTGTCTATGTGCCGATGACTCGTGGGCGTGAGGGCAACTTCCTCTATATCGCCGAGACTCAGCCGGGAGATACCGAGACCGGGCATGGCCAGGTGAGCCAGATTATCCGTCGTGAGTCTGCCGAATACGCCCGCGACCTGCTGGTGTCCGCAGGAATGCGCGAGCAAGGAGATAAAACACCCCAGGCGCTGTTTGGGCAAGCCAAGCAGGACTGGGAGCTGACCAAACTCGTCAACCAGCCTTCCCAAACGGACACCGACAACCCGTTTGTCGGCACCGAAATGGGTAAGTACATGCGCAGCTTTGCCGCTAAACGCGAAGCGCGCTTTGCTGACTTCCATGCCCGCGCCCAGTCCAACAACGCCGACGAGGTGCCAGAACCGGAATCAAGCAACGAGCACAGCGCTACACCGTCCAATGACGCCCTGGAGCGTATCGATGCCGAGATAGAACGCGTAAACAATCAGCTTGAGACGCTGCGCGGTGAGTACGACCAGGCTAACCAGCAGGTTGAACAGCTCGGACAGCAGTATTCCAAGCAAGATGCTGTAGTGCGCGAGTTCGAGGACACGAAGAACTCGAGGGGATTTTTCGGCAGGCTACGCCACGGCAATAACGACCAGGCCCTCCTAGACGAAGCAATCAACGTGCGCGACAAGGTAGCTGCATCCTATGACCAGGCCGTGGACTATCGCGACAGCTTTACTGATCCGATTCGCCAGCTTGAGACCGAGCTAGACGAACTGCGCTCCCAACGCAGCGACGAGCAGGCTCTACAGAAATCCCTGGACTTCCTCGACTCACTCGGTATTAGTACCACCGCAGATGATGAGATGCTCGCCCGGTTCCACCAGCAAGCCGCCACAGATAGCGACTACGACAACGACCAAGACAACTGGTTGGATAACGCCCCAGAGCGCGAGGGGCCAGAGCTTTAACGAAAAATCCACGTCCCCCTCGTCGATGTCGAACCTATGGTAAACAATGTTTACAAAAGCAAATAACGCTCACGAGAAAAAGAGTAGGACTGCCAAAGACAGTACGTAAACAATGTTTACGACAGGCAGGGGAAGGACTTACGTCAATGGTTCAAGGACCTCACCCCTCCGGGCGAGTGGTATCTGTACGCATGCCCGAAGAGATCATCGAGCGCCTAGACACACTGTGTGCTCGCACCGGACGCAGTCGTGGTTTCTACCTCAAGATGGCAGTAACAGCGATGCTGCCCCAATTGGAGGAATACCACTGGGAACACGTCGCTGCGGACTTCGAAGAAAAGAGCATTGAAAACGAGTTTTACCGCATCATGCTTGCTGGACTTTCTGCCGAGTCTGACGATAAAGAAAACTAAAAATGCTACCTGCCTGCGCTTTTAACTTTACAGACACCTGTAACACTGTATTACTGTAAACCTGTAAAGCAGTATTTACTTAAACCTGTAAAGTGGTAGGGGCAATGATTTATCCACCTAGGAGAAGCCATGATCATTACCGCCATTAACGCCAAAGGTGGCGTTGGCAAGACCACCACAACGATGTTTCTTGCCACGGTTTTCGCCCACCGAGGAAAGACCGTGACTGTCACAGACCTAGACCGGCAGGGCTCGGCACTGGAATGGTCTGAACGCGCAGAGGATGGAGGAAACCCCTTGCCGTTTGAGGTTGAGCTGTCCATCCCCAAGCGCGTCGATAGGCAAGCAGCGCTCGTCGGAGACGATGAGTTCATGTTCATCGATGTCCCGCCAGGCGATGAGAACGCTATCGAAGCGGCAATCGCAGTCAGCGACTTCATCATTCTTCCGACCCGTT
>NZ_JAKRNA010000039.1:0-12262 GCF_022347435.1 Corynebacterium sp. ACRPE
CACACCGAGGATTTCCCGTCGGGGGCTAGATATATGCTTCCGGAGCATATACTTTCCGGAAACCTACAGGTCAATCCGTGAAAATCCGCGATTCCGGACACACTTTTTGACCCTTAACCCGCATGCTCGCCAGCAGCTCCTCCGAGCGTGCCCGACCGGCCACATCTGGCATATCTCCGGTCACCACAAACTCACTCACGCCCAGCCGCTTGCCGACGTCCCTTAGTTCCTCCCCCACCTCCTCTACCGTTCCCCACACGTCATGGGCCAGGGCCTCCTCAATGCGCCGGCGCTGCTGCCCCGTCAGCGCATCCATATCCAGCTCTCCTGCAGGCCGCAGGGCCGCGAACTCGCCGTTGGATTGCGCGAGTACCTTGGCATAGGCCTCCGGTAACAACAGATCACGGGCGGCCGCGGACGTATCGGCAACGGCGATATTGAGCGAGGAGATGATAGGTGGGGCGTCGGCAAGCGCATGCTCCCGATACACCCGCGCGGCCGCCTCCTGCGTGGCCACTGGGCCGCCTAGGATGACGCCGAGCCCCATCTTGGCCGCAACCATGGCCGATCGAAAGCCCGCCAACACGTAGATCGGCGTGCCCGCATACTCCGGCCGCACCGTCACCGCTTCCTCGCCGCGCAGGTAGCGCAACAGCGTTGCCAGCTCCGTCTCAAAGCGCTGCTTCACCTCAGCCGGGTCACCCTGGCGCAGCGCCCGCCGCACCGGGCCGGTAAAGCCGACAGAGGAACCAATTCCAATATCGATGCGCCCAGGATACAGCGCCTCGAGGAGATTAATCTGCTCGGCCACCAGAAACGGCGGATGATTCAGCAGCATGATGCCGGCCGTGCCCACCCGAATGCGCTGCGTGTGCGCCGCCACGTGCGCCGCCAGCATGCCCGGCTGGCCCGCTGGAATGCCCGGCACGCCGTGGTGCTCGGCCACGAGAAATCGTCGGAAACCAAGCCGCTCTACATGCCGGGCGTGCTCAGCCACCTGGTCCAACGGCCCTGCCGCCCCGCGGTCTAAAACAGAAAAGCGCATGGCCACCACTGTAGCCATGCGCTCATCGCCTGCGCCGCTCTTGGGCGCTACTGATTGGCATCCGCGTTGCCCTTGGACCACTCGTCCCAGGACATATTCCAGTCACCCAGGCCGTCCATCGCATTAAGCGTTTCACCGTAGGTATTGAACACGCGCACCACGTCGCCGCGCTTCATCGTCTCCTGGAACCACTGGGCGGCCTCCGGCGTCACGTTGATGCAGCCGTGCGAGGTATTGGTATTGCCCTGCGCCCACACGGACCACGGAGCGGAGTGGACATAGATGCCGGAATAGGACATCTGGGTAGCCCAGTCCACCATCGTGCGGTAGCCGCCTGCCTCATGGGCTAGGCCAAAGGTCTCGGAGTCCATCAGCAGCTGCGGGTGCTCATCGCCAATGATGTAGCGCCCGTTTGGCGTATCGTACTGATAATCGCGGCCGAGCGAGACCGGGATGGCGCGCAAGAACTTCTTATTCTTGAAGACCTTCATGGTCTTGGTGGCGTTATCGATAATCGCCACGGTGCGGTCACCGATGGTGAAATTGGTCTTGGCGTTCTCGCCGCCATAGATTCCGCCGCCTAGGGCCTTGCCGTACTGGTCCACCTTCACCTCAACCTTGGTGCCTGGCTCCCAGTATTCCTTTGGACGCCAGCGCACCTCCTGGTTATTGACCCAGTAGAAAGCGCCCTTAACCTCGGGGTTGGTGGTCACAGTAATGGTCTTCTCGGCCGCCTTGCGGTCCGTAATCGGCACGCCGAAGTTCACGCCAATGACCTGGCCTACGCCGACCTCAGAATCCGGGATTGGGCTAAGCGAGACTTCGGCAACGCCCGCTGCTTGCGGAGTGGAAAAACTGAGTTTCTTCTTGTTGCCATCCGCATCGGAGGCCACGATGGAATAGGTGTGGTTATAGCCCAAGTCCTCCGCCGTAGACCACGTCTTGGCGTCCTTGGAGAGCTTTTCTTTGACTTCCACGCCCATTTCATTGGTCATGGTGACGCTTTTGAGCTTGCCGGTGGTCTTCACGGTGACGGGCTGGGACGGATCCACGTTCTGTGCCCCGTCTTTCACGGAAGCCTTCAGACCACCCTTTTTCTTTTCGGACTCTTTGCCACTATCCTTCGCGCCGTTCGCGCTTGCGGCGGCGGTGGATTCTTGGTCAGCGGCCTGATTCTCGGCAGAGGAATCAGAGGAGCAGGAGGCGGCGGCTAGGGAAATGCACGCAACGCCCGCGGCCGCGATGAGGCGGCGCGCACTAGGGAGGGAATGTTTCACTGAGTTGCCCTTAGACACGTATTTGCTGCTTTCAAAGACCAATTTAGATTAGCGTCTCGCTCCAGCAATTACCAGAAGCCACTTCAGGCATTAACCAATTCGTTATACACTCCTAAAAATATGCGATGACCAGGCGATTTTACACTTTTCAAGAATGGCTGCTAGAGTATCTACTCGTTGCACAGAGAGCCACACGGCAGGAAGTCAACAATGCGCCATTAGCTCAATTGGCAGAGCAACTGACTCTTAATCAGTGGGTTCGGGGTTCGATTCCCTGATGGCGCACCACTTAAAAATTTAAATTAAAAAATTAGGCCGGGCAATCGCCCGGCCTTTTTGCTATCTCACCCGCAGCGGCGCAATGAGTGGAGCGCCGCCATGCTGGACGACGTCCGCCTCTACCCCATACACGCCTTCCACGAGTTCCCCCGTGAGAACGTCCGACGGCGCGCCCTGAGCGCGAATATGGCCCTTCTTAAGCACCACCAGCTGGTCGCACATGCGCGCAGCCAGGTTGATGTCGTGGATGGCCACTAGGCCTAGGCTGCCGTCGCGCTTCGCCTTCGCACGCACCTCATCCAATACAAAGATCTGGTGGTGCAGGTCGAGGGCGGACGTAGGTTCGTCGAGAAGCATCAGGCCTGGGTTGCCCACCAACATCTGCGCCACCGCCACCAGCTGGCGCTGGCCGCCGGAAAGCTCATTGAGGTAGCGCGAGGCAATCGCGTCTAGGCCCAGCGAGTGCAGCACCTCACCGGTGCGCGTAATCGGGTCCTCGCAGGCCTCACGGCGCGCAGAGATCAGCACGGCCTCAAATGCCCGCAGCGCGGCTGTGCTCGTGAGATCCTGCGGCACGTAGCCGATGAGCTGCCGGCGACGCTTGCCGCGCGGGGCCGTGCCATCGACGCGGAAATCCACCTCACCATCGCAGCCGCGGTGCACGCCGGCCAGGGACTTGATAAGCGTGGTCTTGCCGGAGGCATTCGGACCCAACAGGCCCACCAACTGCCCGCCGTGGAGTTTTTCCACATCCACGGACTCCAGCACGCGGTGCTTGCCATAGGCCGCACTCAGCCCGGAAATAGTCAGTTCTACGTCCACAATGCCCTCCTTCGGGTCATAACGATGGCAATGAAGAATGGCACGCCCAGAAGCGAGGTAACAATGCCAATGGGAATAGCCAGGCCCGGCTTAATCATCAGGCTCACCGCATGCGCGGCACACATCACGGCCGCGCCCGCCGCCATGGAGGCCGGCAGGAAGTAACGCTGATCCTCACCCACCAACATGCGGGCGATGTGCGGGCCTACCAAGCCAATGAAGCCGATGATGCCCGCGAAGGCCACGGTGGTCGCCGCAACGAGCGAAACCACGATGAGCACCACAACGCGCAGGCGGGAGGTATTGATGCCCATGGCGGTAGCGCGGGCGTCGCCAAGCCGCAAGGCAGTAAGGCGCCAGCCCAGCGCCCACAAAATGGGCAGGGCGATAATCAGCACGGCCGCCAGCACGCCGTTGGCCGCCCAATTGGCGCGGGTAAGAGAGCCCATGGACCAAAAGACGATCTGCTGCAGCGCCTCGGCCGAGGACTGGTACTGGATAAGCGCCAGCATGGCCTGGAAGAAGAACACCAAGCCGATGCCCAGCAGCACCATAGTCTCCGCCTTCGCGCCGCGGATAACGGCCGCGATAACAATAATGGCCGTAGCCACCGCGGCAGCAAGCCACGCCATCAGCGCCAGGTTGAACTGCGGCTGCGCAATCAGCTGCCACTTGAGCACGATGGAGGTGGCGCCGCCAAACGCGGCGGCCGCGGAAATTCCGAGGGTAAAAGGCTCGGCCAGCGGATTGTTGAGGATAGTCTGCATTTCCGCGCCGGCCAAAGACAGGGCCATGCCGATGAGCACGGCCATCACGGCCATGGGCAGGCGCAGCTGCCACAGCACCGTGCGCGTCTGGTCATCCAGCCCCGCGGGATTCACGATGCCCTTCATGACCTCGGCCGGGCTGATATCAATCGCGCCCACAAAGTTGCTGATAATAAAGGCCACGGCCGCAATCAGCGTCAGGCCCGCAACGATGCCTATGCGTTGCCAGGTTAACCTCTTATGTTGCCGCGCGAGGGCGGCTACCTCTGCGCCCTCCATTAGTTGGTGCTAAAGAAGGTTCCCTCGCCGGAGACCGGCGAGTACTTTTCTTGCGCATCCATCCACTGCTTGGCGACGTCCATATCGGCATACGCCTCCGGGTCGATCCACTCGGCCACCTGCAGCAACGCTAGGTAATTAAACGGCGAATTATAGAATTGGTGCCACATGCTGTGGAAGTGGTGTTCCTTGACCGCACGCAGCTTATCGAAGCCAGCCTGCTTACCCGGCAGCTTAGCCACACTGCCCTTGGCTTCCTTTTCATCGATGCCGTAACCCACTGCAGCGTATCCGACAGGGTGGCCTTCATCGTCCTTCATCTCAGACCAATCGCCACCGGTGGCAATAACCATGTCCGGGTCAGATTCCAAAACCTTCTCCGGGGTGATAGTGCCGGATTCGCCCGGGATGATTTCATCCGCAATATTCTCGCCGCCGGCCGCGTTGACCAGCTGGGAGATATTGGAATCGTTCCAGGAGCCGCAGCAATCGGACACACCGGCCGATCGCCAGACGAAGGCCCTTGGCTTGTCCTTTACCTGCTTCGCGCGGTCCTCAACCAGATCCACCGTCTTTTGCCAATCCGCGTTGAATTCCTCAGCGCGGTCCTCTTGGCCAAAGATCTCACCGAAGATGTCCATAGTCTTAGGCGTACTCTCCAGCGGGTCGCGGCGGAAGTCGGTGACCGCATACTTCAAGCCAGCCTGATCCATCTTGTCGGTCAGGCCAGCTTCGCGGGAGGCATCGTATTGATCCAGCGAGAGCACAATGAGGTCCGGGTCTAGGCTCACGAGTTTTTCTACGGTGACATCGCCCTTGGCAAAGCCGCCGATCTCTGGAACCTCGTTTACGGACGGCAGTTCCTTTTCCAGCGCCGCGTAGTAATCCGGCACGGTCTGTTTAAGATCCGTGCCAATGCCGACGACCTTGTCCAGCGGATTATCGGTATTAAGAACGCCGGTAGCAAAAAGCGATCGGCCCTCGCCCAAAATCACGCGATCGGGAGCCTTATCCAGTTCCACGTCACGGCCGATGATATCGGTGAAGGAGAACTCAGCATCGCCGCTGGAGCCGCCAGTTACTTCCTCGGCCGCACCGCAGCCGACCAGCGCCATTGCCGACGCCGCCACAACCGCCATCACTTTAAGGGGAGTATGAGCCATTTTCAGTCCTTGATCGTTGGATGCCCTCGCGGCTAACGCGAAGGGCCTTACATAGGACATCCTAACCTGACTAGGTAAGGTAACCCAAACCTAAACGGGTTCGCCGTTGATCGCGTAGTCTTCCGGCTCGCCCTTGGGCACCTCGGTTCCGTCCGACATGGTGCGATCTTCCAGCTCCCCATCCGGATCCACGATGGCAATATCGAAGCCAGACTCGCGAATTCGGCGCAGCCCCTCCTTCAGCATGCGTCGGCCCATGCGGTTCGTGCCCGTAATATGCGATAGCTCGAGCACCACCGTGCCCTCGCCAAAATCCGACTCCATCAACTCGTACAAGATAGTCTCGGCCGCGTTGAAGTTGATCAGGCCCTGCAGGTAGATCACGGTCAGCTCCGCGTCCTGCTCCACCTTGCGCACCGGGTTCACGCCATAGCGCTCGTCCGTAGACATCAGGTGCAGGCCCATGTCCTTCGACAACAGCTTGAACGCATCCACCCCGCGCACCGAGTTGCCTTCCTTGTTCAGTCGCGGCGAGAATGTCGCCACGCCCAGCTGGCCCGGCAGCGTGCCCAGCAGGCCGCCCGAAACACCCGACTTCGCCGGGATACCCACCTCGGCCATCCATCGGCCGGCGCCGTCGTACATGCCAGCCGAGCTCATTACCGATAGCGTCAACCGGCACACGTCCGCATCGAGAATCTTGTCCCCCGTCACCGGCTGCACGCCACCATTCGCCAACGTTGCCGACATCACGGCCAAATCCCGCACCGTCACCACAATCGAGCACTGCTCAATATAGGTCGACACCGCATCGTGCGCCTCGTCCTGGATGATGTCGTAGTTGCGCAACATGTGCGCCAGCGAGAGGTTGCGTTCGCTGACTTCCAGCTCGGAGGAACGCATGGCGTCGTCGATAAGCAAATCGCGCCCCGCCAGCCGCGAAAAATAGGTGCGCAGGCGCTCCACGCGCGCGGCAGGCTCCGAATCCACGCCATTAATCAGCTGCGTGACCGCAATCGCGCCCGCATTAATCATGGGGTTGACCGGCCGGTGATCATCGCGGTTGAGCGAAAGCTCGTTGAAGGCCTCGCCCGAAGGCTCCATACCCACAATCTCGCGCACCGCGGAAAGACCAAGCTCCTGGAGAGCCAGCGCATAAACAAAAGGCTTGGACAAGGATTGCAGGGTAAATTCCACCTCATCATCGCCCGCAGAGTAGACGTGGCCGGTGGTGGTGCACATCGCGGCGCCGAGATACTCGGGCTCTGCCTTGGCCAGCTCCGGAATATAATCCGCCACGGCACCGTCGCGATTATCGCGCACCTTGGTGAGGATTTCCTGCAAATAAAAAGGGATTGGTGTCTTCATCCCAACCCAGCCTACGAAAAAAGTCCCCGCGGTGTGCGGGGACTTCACAATTAGTGGCGCTCGGACAGCAGGCGCTGCAGCTCCTTCAGGTCGCTCTTGCGGCGGCGAGAGCGGAAGACCGAGAAAGCAATCAGTCCAACCACAGCGGCGCCGACGCCGCCCAAGGCCATCTGCACGTTGCGGTCCTGCAGCTTATCGGTAGCCGCGGTCTTAGCCTCGTTGGCAAAGTTCTGCGGCTTGCTGCGCTGTGCCAGCTCGTCCAGGGTGCCGGCCAGCTGGCGGCGGGTGCGCTCGATATCGCGCTGAATGTCTTCAATATTGCGTGCCACGAAGTTCTCCTCTTAACTTAGGTTCGCTCTTAACGGGGTCATTCTACCCCGCCGGCCCAAAAGCGTGCAGCCCGGGCGGTAAGTAAGGTGGAAACTATGACTGAAAACCGTTTGAACGTTGGAGATACCGCCCCTGCCTTTGCGCTTGCCGACGACGCCGGAAACACCGTTTCCCTCGCCGATTACGCAGGCCAGCGCGTACTGGTCTACTTCTACCCCCGCGCCAATACCCCGGGCTGCACCAAGGAAGCCTGCGATTTCCGCGATTCCCTGGAACAGCTCAATGATCTCAATATTGCCGTCGTAGGCATCTCGCCTGATAAACCGGAGGCGCTGGCGAAGTTCCGCGCGGACCACGAGCTGAACTTCCCGCTGCTTTCGGATCCGGATAAGTCTGTCATGACCGCCTACGGCGCGTTTGGGGAAAAGAAAAACTACGGCAAGGTGGTCCAGGGCGTTATCCGCTCCACCTTCCTGGTCGAGCCGGATGGCACCATCGGCCAGACGCACTACAACGTCAAGGCCACCGGCCACGTTGCCCGCGTGATGAAGGGGCTTAGCTAGCGCGTGGGAGAGATTCTGCTACCGCGGCGTCGGCCAGCGCAGGCGCGCAGTCGCGAGCGCTTCGAGCGCATTCTGCAGGCCGCCCGCGCCGTGCTTGTCGACGTCGGCTTTGAATCCTTCACCGTCGACGAGGTCGCCCACCGCGCCGGGGTGCCCATCGGCACGCTGTATCAGTTCTTTGCCAATAAATACGTGCTCGTCTGCGAGCTCGACCGCCAAGACACGGCCGCCAGCCGGGCCGAAGTCGAGCGCTTCTCCCGCCGCGACCCGGCCGCGCAGTGGCCCGATGTGCTGGATGAAACCATCGATCACCTGGCGCGCATGTGGCGCGAGGATCCCTCCCGGCGCGCCGTGTGGCATGCCGTGCAATCCACCCCCGCCACCCGCGCGACGGCCGCAGATACCGAGCGCCAGCTGCTTTTCCCCTTGTCAGAAATCCTCTCCCCGCTCGCGCCGTCCATGAGCGATGACGAACGCATTGACCTGGCCGGCTTCCTTATCCACAGCGTGGTCTCGCAGCTCAATTACGCAACTGCGGGCGACCCCAGTGGCTTTGATGCCGTGGTCGTAGAGATTAAGCGCATGCTCGTTTCGTATCTATTTGCCATTGCGGCTCACTGGGGCAGTTGACGCTTAAACAAGTTATCCACAGCTGCGGACGTCTTCACCTCGGCTCACCCGCCGGCGCTGCTTAAAGTTGCAGCCATGAGCGCACTTAAGGCCTATGCCACCCACATAGCCTCGGCGATGGACATCCTCGCCGAGGCCCACGGCATGTCTGAGCGCGCCCTTCTCGAGCTGGGCTTACCTGACGTCGAGGCCCGCGACCTCCGCGCGCTGGCCGCGGTCTACTTCGGACCGACCGGCTTTAGCCGCAAGCAACGCCACGCAGCCGCGGCCGCCCGCCACCACGACCTCATAACGCTCAAGCTGATTGAAAAGTACGTCTCCCGGGTGCGTACTAAGCGTGAGGCGTGGAACCTGCGCGTGGAGCTGTGCCGCCTGCGTGGGCCGGCTTCTGAAATTGCCCGCCGCGCCAAGCAGCGCCTGCGCGAACTTCGCCCGCGCCGCATGCCACCCCGCGAAGGCGTCCAACTCCTTCGCCGCCCTAACGGACCGTGGACCATGCGGATTACCGCACCCTCGGCCTTCCTTGCTGAATTCGACGCCGCGCTCGACCCCGACCGCCCCCTCGATTCCCTCCGCGACCTCCTTCGCGGCACCGGCGCGCCTTCCGCGCGCACCACCACCAACGTCATCATCCCGCTCAACGCTCTAGACCAAATCCTGGACGGCGACGGCGAGGAAGTCACGCTGCGCCTTAGCAATGGCGCCACCATTTCCGGCGCCGAACTCGTCGAGCGCACCTTCACCGAGCACGGCCTGGCGACGCTTATCCACCCCGTCAAGGGCCCAGTCAACCTGTATCGCACATCGCGCTACGCCACCGAGAAACAGCGGCAGATGGCCGCGGCCGAAAATCCCACCTGCCCATGGCCGCCGTGCAACCATCCGGCGGACAAGGCCCAGATCCATCACCTCAAGGCGTGGAAACACGGCGGGTTGACCAATATGGAGAACCTGACGGTATGCTGCCCCTACCACAACGGGGTCAACCAAGATGATCCAAATGCCCCGCCGCTGCGCGGGCGCCTTGCCCGGGTCAATGGCAAGGTCCGCTGGGTCCGTTAGCGCTGCCTCTGCGAGGTAGCGCTACTCGGCGTGTCATCGGCCATAAGAATGTCGTGGACAAGGTCGCGCGCGGCGCTTAACGCATCACGGCCAGAGTCAGGATGGCCGTCGGTGGCGAAGACCTGACACTCGTGATCGGGGATCACCTCCGCGCGGCGGGTTATGCCACGCTGCGCGGTATAGGCATCAAAGAGGTTATCGATGCTCAGGGCTACTCCTCGTTTTTTAGTTGCTCGCGCAGCTGCTGGAAATACTCGCGGGCAGCCTGGGGCTGCGCAGTGGAGTGCGGGCCCTGCTGCGGCTGCGGCTCTGCCTGCTGGTGCTCGGAGCGTTGCTGCTCAGCGTGCTGGGAAGCGGCGATGGCTTCGCGCTTGGCGCGTTCGGCCTGTCGCTTAGATTCGCGCTCGATTTCTTCAGCGCGGGAAGGCTTCTTAGGCTGCGGGCGACGGCGCTGCGACGGCTCCTCGGCAGAGTCGAGGGCGCGATTGGCCATGAGGACATCGCGCATACCGCTGAAAAGATCGCCCATCCCCTGCGGGTTAGAGGGCATGTAAAGAACGGACGCCTGGCCGTTGTGGGAGACGTCGACCATTGCGTCGAGGTACTGGGAGACCAGCATGAGGGCTTCGGGGGATTCTTCCACGCCGGCGTCGCGAAGCATCTCGTACTGCTGGGCAATGCCCTCGACGATTTCCTTACGCTGGTCGGCGACGCCGCGGCCCTGCAGCTTCTTCGCCTCGGCTGCACCCTCAGCTTCCTTGACCACGCGGATCTTTTCAGCCTCCGCCTGGGCGACGGCCGCCTCGCGCTCGCGCTGCGCCGCGTTAATGGAGTTCATGGACTCGCGCACCCGGGAATCGGGGCGAATATCGGTGACCAAGGTGTTGACAAAATTCCAGCCATACTCGGCCATGTTGTCGCGCAGGGAGGCCGCAACATTGCGGGCGATGGTGTCCTTGGAGGAGAAGGAATCATCTAGGTTCATATTCGCTACGGAGGAACGAACATTGTCCTGGACGTAGGCCACAATCTGCTGCTCGTGATTGGAGAGCATGTAGTACGCCTCGCGCTCGCGCCCCTGGACTACCTCGTACTGCACGGCAACAGGGATTTGGACGAAGACATTGTCCTTCGTCTTGGTCTCCACCATCACATCCAGCTGGCGCACCTGCAGCGAAATCTTATCGCGTACACGGTCCACCCACGGCATCTTAAAGTGCAGGCCAGCATGCGCCACCTTTTGGAATTTGCCCAAACGCTCCAAAATGGCAGCTTCGCGAGTGCGAACGATGAAATAGCCATCGAAAAGCGTTCCCAAGATAATCAGCAGGATAAAAACTATTACTATGGTGGCAATCATTGAATCTCCCTAAATGTCGTGATGATCACTAATATTTTCGCATAGGAAATAGCGAAATGCTAGTGATCGTCGATAAGCGAAAAGAGCTTCCCCAAGATGGTCGCACCATCCTCGCGGATGCCGTTGTGCTGGAATTCATTGTTAATCCACGGCCGCAGGTCTCCCAGGTGCGCGGCCGTAGCCAAGGACTCCTCGAGCGGGACGAAAATATCATCGACGTAGATGGCCGCGGCCGTGGTGGGCACCTCGCCCAACGCATAGGGCGGGGAGAATTCGTGGCGGGCAAGACCATGGGCGGCGTCGGCAAACGCGTGCAAGGCTGGGTCCTCGTCGAACTGCCAGGGGAAAATGTGCTCTCCGGTCAGCCAGGTGCCGCCCTCAGCAAACTCCGGAAATTCCTCGCGCACGCGGTGCGCCGCCCAGTTCGTAGCGGCCTGGCCACCGGCGCCGCCATAAATCGACTCATGGATTGCGGCGTACAACGGAGCGTCTGCAAAGCTCACGCGCTGGCCGACGTCCGCCAGGAAATCACCCCGCAACCGCTTCTCCCCCGCCTCGGTGCGGAAGGGCTCCTCCAGCAGATAGGCCAGCGAATCAAAGCCGGTGCCACGGCCGAGCTCAATGCCGATGGTACGAAAGCGCAGCGCGGACAGGCGCTCACCGGTAGGAAGCCGCTCATCTGAATTGTCCAGGTGGGAAATGATCTCCTCGATCCGGCCTTGTGCCCACGGGAATTCGCGGTAGAAACGCTGCTGGCGGGCCTTGAGTTTGCTGAAGGTAGCGCGGTAGAGCTCGTCCGCGCCCTTCAGCGTGGGGATGCCGCCGGTGAAGAAAGCATGCTCGACGCGCTCGGGTGCCTGGGATAGGTAGGCGGTGATGCAAAAACCGCCGAAAGACTGCCCGAACAGCGACCATTTCTCGAGTCCGAGGTGCTCGCGCAGGCGCTCGGCATCGCGGACGATATTGTCTTGGCGCAGCAACGCCAAGTGCTCTGCAGTGCGCTCTGCGGCCGGGCTAAGCGCATCAATGCGGTGCGAGCGGCCGGTGCCGCGCTGATCCATGAGGATAACGCGGTAGCGCTCCAGTGCCTTGCCAATCAGCCCCGTAGGCGCCAATGGCCGAGGCGCCGGGAAACCAGGACCGCCCTGCAGGTAGAGCAATGCGGGCAGGCCCTCGCCGCCGGGCGGGATTATTTCGCTTGAGTTCAGAGGGTCGTTGCAACACTTTCCCTTAGGAGGGTGTTGTTGTGTCTGAGATTATTGGCCCGTTTCATTCGTTGTCTGAATCGGATCGTCGTGGCTTAGTTGCCTTGGTTGG